>NZ_JBEOSJ010000019.1:0-145405 GCF_040302905.1 Streptomyces sp. NPDC096193
CCCTTTCCCCAGGCGCCTGACTCCATCGCCTATGAAACGGCAGTGACCCACACCCCTCAAGCTTCGCTGAGAAACGCTCAGCCTGTACTGCAACGTGGCCTGCAGGGCCACACCCGCCGCGATCTGGGTGGTGTCCGGGCCGATGCCGCGGCCGAGACCTGTCCGTCCGTGCCCGCCAGGCCCGCCACGGAGCCCGACCACCACGTCACCGACGCCGTGGCCGCTCCCCAGGGTCCCGGCCGACGTCCCGGTGGCACCGGTGCCTATGAGGGCGGCTGCCGGCGCGAGGCCGGTCAGCAGGCGGGCGGCGATACGCATGGGGTTCCTCCGGGAAGCACGGTGCGACGGGGGTCGTCTTCTTCGAGGTAAGGCGCAGCGCGCGTCCCACGCCTGCTGATGCGGCATCAGATATGGGGCCATTCCCGGCGTGTCGCGCTGGACAGTGGCGGTTGTCGCAGGTCAGGGCGGGCCGTGGTGAATCGCGGTCGCCCGGACTGAATGGGTGACGCGGACGGGCCCGTGCCGCCGGTCGCTTGCTGCGGGCTGCGCGCCCCGGGGCCGCTCGTCTCCGGCGGCGGACTCGGGCGCGTGCGCTGTCCGGGGCCGATTCCGCCCGCGACCGGCATGGAAGAATCTACCCAGTGCTCGCCCGCGACGGCCTGAGTGCCCCGCCGGAGGGCCGGTCCCTCGCCGACGAACTGCGCGCCCTCGCTCCCGTCGCTCGTGGTTGCTCGCGTCCGGCCCGCGTGCCACGTCCCCGACGCCCCGTCGCGGCAGGCCCGAGCACCCCCGCCACACCCCCCGGCGCGCCCGCCGCCCCCGCCCGCTTGACCTCAAGCAAGCTTGAGGTACCACGCTCGTGGCATGGACCTCATCACGCAGCAGAATCCGCAGGCAGCCACGTACACGGACGCCTCCCGCGCCGTCCCCCTCCGGCTCGCCGTCATCCTCGCCAGCAACCGGCAGGGGCGCTTCGGGCCCGTCATCGCCGAGTGGTTCCTGGCCAACGCACGGCAGCGGGAGGACTTCGCCGCCGAGCTCGTCGATCTCGGCGAGGTGGACCTCCCCACCGCCATCTCCCACGATCCCTCGCCCGCCGTCCGCGCCGAGCTCGCCAAGGTCTCGCCTGTCCTGGCCGGCGCCGACGCCGTCGTCGTCCTCACACCCGAGTACAACCACTCCTTCCCCGCGTCCCTGAAAGCGCTCGTCGACTGGCACTTCACCGAATGGCAGGCCAAGCCCGTCGGCTTCGTCTCGTACGGCGGCATGTCCGGCGGGCTGCGCGCCGTCGAGCAGCTGCGGCAGGTCTTCGCCGAGATGCACGCCGTGACCGTCCGCGACACGGTCTCCTTCCACAACGCTCGCGGCCACTTCGACGACGAGGGCCGGCACCGGGACCCGGCGGCCCCCGACGCCGCCGCAAAGGCGATGCTGGACCAGCTCGCGTGGTGGGGCCGCGCTCTGCGGACGGCCAAGTCGGCACACCCGTACACGGGCTGACCCCGGCGGGTGGCGGTGCGCGGGCGGGGCTCCCGTACCGTGGGCCGCACCGGCCCGGCAGGGGCCGTGAGGCCCCGCCCGTGAGTACCCCCGAAGCGATCGGAGTCCGCCTGTGGCCCTGGCACTCACCGTTCTGACCACCACCGACAGCGCCGCCAAGGCGGAGGAGCTGGCGCGCGGAGCCGTGGCGGCACGGCTCGCCGCCTGCGCGCAGATCTCCGCGCCGGTCACCTCCGTCTACCGCTGGCAGGACGCGATCGAGACCGCGCAGGAGTGGCAGATCCTGTTCAAGACGTCCGAGGAGCGCTACCCGGCGCTGGAAGCACATCTGCGGGCGTCCCACGACTACGAGACGCCGGAGATCATCGCCACCCCGGTGGTGGCCGGCAGCGCTGCCTACCTGTCGTGGATCGACGCGGAGACCTCGGTTCGATGAACGGCCAGGGCCTGCCCTTCTTCGTCTACGGCACCCTCCGGCCGGGGGAGTGCAACCACCATCTGTTTCTGCACGGCCCCACCGCCGCCGAGGAACCGGCACGGCTCCCCGGAGCGGTGCTCTACGACGGCCCCGGCTACCCGTACGCGGTCGAGTCGTCCTCCGCCCTCGGTGCCTCCGGCGTCGTGGGCGACCTGCTGACGGCCGGGCGGGGGGAGTACGGGGATCTGCTCACCGTGCTCGACCGGCTGGAGGAGTACGTCTCACCCGGCCACCCGCGCAATCTGTACGAACGGGTCGCGCTCGACGTGCTGCGCCCGGACGGCACGGCGGTACGGGCGTGGGTGTACGTAGCGGCACGGGACGTGGCAGGCAGGCTCCGCGCGCACGGCACCGCCATCCCCGGCGGCGACTGGTGCGTCCGCGCGGTCGGCTGACGACGGCCCCCGGCCGCTTCGTCCGCGAGGGCGGCTGCTCCCCGGCCCTCGGCCCCCGGGCCGCCCCGCTCGGCTGACCCGCCCCTCGGCCCCCGGGCCGTCCGGTCGGCTGACCCCGCCCCGGGCCCGCCCGGTCGGCTGACACCCCGGTGGACGCTGCCCCGGCCGAGGGCGCTACCCCGCTTCCGGCGCCCCGGGCCCGGCCACTTCCCCGGCGCCCACCTGCTCCACCTGCTCCACCCGCTCCAGCCGTACCGCGCACACCTTGAACTCCGGCATCCGGGACGTCGGGTCGAGCGCCGGGTTCGTCACCGAGTTGACCCGGCCCTCGCCCGGCCAGTGGAACGGCATGAACACGGTGTCCGGCCGGATGCCCGTGGTGATCCGCGCCGGCCCGACCGCCCGCCCCCGTCGCGAGACGACGGCGATCCGGTCGCCCTCGACCGCCTCCAGGCGTTCTGCGAGCAGCGGATGCAGCTCCACGAAGGGCCCCGGCGCCGCCGTGTTGAGCTCGTCGACCCGCCGGGTCTGGGCCCCGGACTGGTACTGGGAGACGACCCGGCCGGTTGTCAGCAGCACCGGGTAGTCGTCGTCCGGCTCCTCCGCCGCGGCCCGGTGCGTGACCGGTACGAACCGGGCCCGCCCGTCGGGGGTGGCGAACCGGTCGAGGAACAGCCGGGGCGTGCCCGGGTGACGCATCTCCGCCGAGTCCTCCGGACAGGGCCAGAACACCCCGTCCTCCTCCGCGATCCGGCGGTACGTGATGCCCGAGTAGTCCGCGGGTCCGCCTGCGGACGCCCGCCGCAGCTCCTCGAACACCTCCTCGGGGTCCGCCGGGAAGCCCTTCTCGTGGCCGAGCAGCGCGGCCAGTGCGCCGAGGATCTCGAGATCGCTGCGAACGCCCGGCGGCGCGGACACCGCGCGGCGGCGGAGCAGCACCCGACCCTCCAGGTTCGTCGTCGTCCCCGTCTCCTCGGCCCACTGCGTCACCGGAAGCACGACGTCCGCCAGCGCGGCCGTCTCGGAGAGCACCACGTCCGCGACCGCGAGGAAGTCCAGCGACCGCAGCCGCTCCTCCACATGGGCGGCCCGGGGCGCCGACACCACCGGGTTGGAGCCCATCACCAGCAGCGACCTCACCTCGGTGCCGAGCGCGTCGAGGAGTTCGTACGCGCTGCGGCCCGGCCCCGGCAGCGACTCGGGCGCCACACCCCACACCTCGGCCACATGCGCGCGGGCCGCCGGGTCGTCCAGCTTGCGGTAGCCGGGCAACTGGTCGGCCTTCTGGCCGTGTTCACGGCCGCCCTGGCCGTTGCCCTGCCCGGTCAGACAGCCGTAGCCGGACAGCGGACGCCCGGCCCGGCCCGTCGCGAGGCACAGGTTGATCCAGGCGCTCACCGTGTCGGTGCCCTTGGACTGCTGCTCCGGGCCGCGGGCGGTGAGGACCATCGACGACGAGGCGTCACAGAACAGGGCGGCCGCCGCGCGCAGTTGCGGCACCCCCACCCCCGTGATCCGTTCCACCAGCTCCGGCCAGTACGCCATCGCCGCGGACCTGGCCTCCTCCCAGCCGCTCGTGCGGTCCGCGATGAACGCCTCGTCCGTGCGCCCCTCGGCCACCACCAGATGCAGCAGGCCGAGCGCCAGCGCCAGATCCGTGCCGGGCCGGGGCGCGAGATGGAGGTCCGCCTGCTCGGCCGTGCGCGTGCGGCGCGGGTCGATGACGATCAACGTGCCGCCGTTCTCCCGCAGTTCCGTCAGGAAGCGCAGGGCCGGGGGCATGGTCTCGGCCGGATTGGAGCCGACGAGCACCACACAGCCCGTCCGCGGAATGTCCTCCAGCGGGAACGGCAGTCCCCGGTCCAGTCCGAACGCCCGCTGATGCGCGGCAGCGGCCGACGACATGCAAAAGCGCCCGTTGTAGTCGATCTGCGAGGTGCCGAGCACCACCCGGGCGAACTTCCCGAGCGTGTACGCCTTCTCGTTGGTGAGCCCGCCGCCGCCGAACACACCGACCGCGTCCCGGCCGTGGGCGGCCCCGGTCCCCAGCAGCCCTTCCGCGACCCGCTCCAGTGCCTCCTCCCAGGTAGCCGGTTCGAGCCTGCCGGTGGCAGGGGACCTGACCAGGGGCCCGGTCAGGCGCACCCGGGAGGAGAGCAGTGCGGGGGCGGTCCGGCCCTTGCCGCACAGCGCGCCCCGGTTCACGGGGAAGTCCGGCCGCTCCACCACCCGCACCGTCTCCTCGCCGGCCCCGGGGGCGCGCAGATTCATGCCGCACTGGAGGGCGCAGTACGGACAGTGCGTCGCGGTGAGCGGGGCGGCGGGGGCGGTGAGCTCGGACATACGCCCAGCGTGCGCGGCCTCTGTTACACCAGCCCTCGTGCCCCATTACAGCCGGGGTACGCGGCCCTCCGCATGCCCTGCCGCGTCCTGTGAGGCGCCCCTGTCGCCGCGGCCGATCAGGCGCGGCGGCCCAGCAGCGCGAGCAGTCTGGCCTGGTGGCTGTGGGCCGGCGGCGGCTCGATCGGCGGGGCGAACAGTCCGGACGCCTCCAGCTCGGACGCGTACGGACTCACCTCGTCGAGAGCGAAGGCCACCAGCGCGTCCGGCAGCTGCTCGGACGCGCCGATCGCACGGGACAGGTCCCAGCTGTGCACGATCGCGTCCGTGGTCATCTGCGCACAGTAGGCCACCGCGGGCGTCTCGCCGTAGGAGAGCCGTACCGTCCGCTCCAGCGCGCCGGGCTCCGCGAACGCCTCCCGGGCGGCGCGCGCCGCCGCGTCCCAGCTCCGGCGCGGATGTGCGCCGAGGACATCGCCCTCGTACGCGTCGCCCACATCGTCGAGGTCCGCTTCCTCGACCACCAGATGGGGCACCCACAACTGTTCCGCGGTCAGATGGTTCACGAGATCGCGCACCGACCACTCGGTGCAGGGTGTCGGATCGTCCCACTGCTCCTGGCGCACCGCGTGCACCCGGTCGGAGAAGAGCGCGAGCGCCTCGGTGTGCCGGCTGAGCAGGGTCGCCACGTCGTTTTCCATACCGATCACTGTTGCGCGCCGCGCATCCCGAAGCGAGCGGCCCGCCGTGTGTCACCCGCAGACGATCACCGTCCGGACGCGGCCAGCGCCTCGTGCACACCCTTCTCCTCGGCGCCCAGGAACCGCGGATCGGGCTCGACCGCCGCGTCCAGCGCCGCCTTCCCCGACGCGGCCAGCTCGCGGACTCCGCCGTAGTACCAGGTCACGTCGTGCGGTTCGGAGACCCCGACGCCGTACGACTCGACCCCCGCCGAACGGCACAGCGCGACGGCCCGCCGGATGTGGAAGCCCTGCGTCACGAGCACCGCCCGGTCCACACCGAAGATCTTCTTGGCGCGCACACAGGAGTCCCAGGTGTCGAACCCGGCGTAGTCGCTGACGATCCGCCCGTCCGGCACGCCCCGGGCGGTCAGATAGGTGCGCATGGCGTCGGGCTCGTCGTACTCCGCCCTGCTGTTGTCCCCGGTGACCAGCACGACCCGTACCTTGCCCGCCCGGTACAACCCGGCGGCCGCGTCCAGCCGGTGCGCGAGATAGGGCGTGGGCCGGCCCTCCCACAGGCCCGCCCCGAAGACCACGGCCACATCCTGGGCGGGCACCTCCGCGACGGTCCTCACCCGGCTGTCGGCCACGGCGTGCATCCAGGTCGCCGGGGCGAGAGCGAGCACACAGCCGAGCATCGCCGCCTGCACGAGGCGCCGCCGTGAGCGGCGCGAGCGGGGCGGTCCGGGCAGGCGAGGCATGAGTCGTGATCCCTTCACACCCGGTCAGACGCGGAACGGACCGGATCGGTTCGTTCGGCTGAGGGCTGTCCCGTCTTCCGCGGCGGATCGGCCCACGGCTCGGTACGACGGTCCTGACACCGGCCGCGGAAGGGCGGTGAGGCCGCGGAAAACAGCTGTCACGGCCGTGCAACGGCCCCGCAATGTCGGCCCGTCAGGATCTGTTCATGACGGAGCAGCCACAGCTACCAGACGGCCGGCCACTGCCCCTCGACACCACCGCTCAGCTGCTCTCACGGATCACCGACCAGCTGGGCACCCAACTCGGCCATGTCCGACTGAACGGAACCCGCAGGCTCATGCCCCCGAACGAACGGCCCACCCTCGTCGCCGTCGCCCACGGCAGCCGCGAGCCCCGTGCCCTCCACACCGTCCTCGAGCTTCTCGACCGCGTCCGTGAACTGCGTCCCGGCCTCGACGTACGACTCGGCCACATCGAGCTGAACGAGCCGCTGCTCGGCGACACCCTCGCCGGCCTCGCCCCCGCACCGCACGCCCGGGGCGGCGCGGCCGTCCTCGTACCGCTGCTGCTCGGCCGCGGGTACCACGTCAAGCACGACCTGCCGCAGGCAGCGGCCGCCGTGCCCGGTGCGGACATCCGCGTCGCCGCACCGCTCGGCCCGCACCCCCTGCTGGTGGAGGCGCTCTGCTCCCGGCTCGCCGACGCGGGCTGGCAGCCCGGCGACGGCACCAGCCGCAGCGCCGGTGTCGTCCTGGCGGCCGCCGGATCCCGTGATCCCGATTCGGCGGCCGACGCCCGCAGCACGGCGGAGATGCTCAGCGAACGCCTCGGCGGGGTGCCGGTCGTCGCCGCGTACGCCTCGGCCGCGTCCCCGACGGTCCCCGCCGCCGTCCGCGCGCTCACCGCCCGCGGCCGACACCGCATCGCCGTCGCCTCCTACTTCGCCGCCCCCGGCCTGTTCGCCGCCCGCAGCGCCGCCGCCACACCGTGGATCGCCGCCGCCCCGCTCGGCGCGCACCCCGCCCTCGCCCGGCTGCTGCTCCAGCGCTACGACGAGGCGCTGACCGTCCGGTACGCGGCTCAGCGGCGCGAACTCGCCTCCGTGTAGCCCACCGGGTCGACCGTCCTCCGGCCACTCCGGTTACCTTCGGTGCATGGCAGGCACCACCAGCACCACTCCGCCCGGGCCCGGAACCTACGACGGAAACGGCCTCCACGACGACGGCTACGACGACGCGGCCTCCGCGCGCTGGGCGCCCGAGCCCGACAAGCGTCCGGGGCGCACCGCGTTCCAGCGCGACCGTGCGCGCGTGCTGCACTCCTCCGCGCTGCGCCGTCTCGCCGGCAAGACCCAGGTCGTCACCCCGGGCACCCGCAACCAGGCGTGGGACGCCAGCCCGCGCACCCGGCTGACCCACTCCCTGGAGTGCGCCCAGGTCGGCCGCGAGCTGGGCGCCGCGCTCGGCTGCGACCCCGACCTCGTCGAGGCCGCCTGCCTCGCCCACGACATGGGCCATCCGCCCTTCGGGCACAACGGCGAGCAGGCGCTCAACACGTTCGCCAAGGACTGCGGCGGCTTCGAGGGCAACGCCCAGTCGCTGCGCCTGCTGACCCGTATCGAGCCCAAGAGGTTCGTCCCCACCGACGGCGGCGGTGTCGTCAGTGTCGGCCTGAACCTCACCCGCGCCACGCTGGACGCCGCCACCAAGTACCCCTGGCCGCGCGGCGGTCACCCCACCGACCCCGCCTCGGTCAAGTTCGGCGTGTACGAGGACGACCTGCCCGTCTTCGCGTGGGTCCGCGAAGGCGCGCCGGAACACCGCAAGTGTTTCGAGGCCCAGGTCATGGACTGGGCCGACGACGTCGCCTACTCGGTGCACGACTTCGAGGACGGACTGCACGCCGGCCACCTCGACCCCGGCCTCCTGCTCGCCGAACCGGAGCGCAGCGACATCTGGCAGGTGGCGATCGGCCGGTACGTGCCCTCCGACACCGACCCCGAGGAGCTCGCCGAGGCCCTGGACCGGCTCCTGGAACAGGAATGGTGGCCACATCACTACGACGGTTCGGCCGTCGCGCAGGCCCGCCTCAAGGACGCCACCAGCCAGCTCATCGGCCGTTTCGCCCTCGCGGCCGAGGGCGCGACCCGCCAGGCGTACGGCACCGGCCGGCTCACCCGCTACGCCGCCGAACTCGTCGTCCCCCGCGAGGCGCGCAACGAGTGCGCCGTTCTCAAGGCGGTCGCCGACCGCTATGTGATGCAGCGCGCCGAGCAGGAGACCCTCCGGGCCGACCAGCGCATCGTGCTCGCCGAACTGGCCGAGGCCCTCACCTCCCGCGCGCCCGACACCCTCGACCCGCAGTTCCGCGCCCTGTTCGCCGCGGCCGGCGACGACCGGGCCCGTGCCCGGGTCGTCGTCGACCAGCTCGCGTCACTCACCGACGCGAC
The DNA here is from genome assembly GCF_040302905.1 of Streptomyces sp. NPDC096193. Taxonomy (NCBI): domain Bacteria; kingdom Bacillati; phylum Actinomycetota; class Actinomycetes; order Kitasatosporales; family Streptomycetaceae; genus Streptomyces; species Streptomyces sp. NPDC096193. The sequence continues at coordinate 8,608 of NZ_JBEOSJ010000019.1, forward strand.
CGCCCGCAGTCTGCACGCGCAGCTCACGGCCCGCCGCTGAGCGGCCGGAGCGGCCCGCGCGGGATGTCCGGGATGACACGCTCGAAGGTCACCCCCTCTTCCGCCATCACGCTGCGTGCGGGACGCTCGCTGAAGGCTGCGCAGCGTACAAGCAAAAAGGAGGCATCAAGTGGTCGACGCACATCGGACGTTCGTCATCGTCGGTGGTGGTCTGGCCGGGGCCAAGGCCGCCGAGACCCTCCGTGCGGAGGGCTTCACCGGACGCGTGATCCTCATCGGTGACGAGCGCGACCACCCCTACGAGCGCCCGCCCCTGTCCAAGGGCTATCTCTCCGGCAAGGAGGAGCGCGACAGCGTCTTCGTCCACGAGCCCGGCTGGTACGCGCAGGCCGATGTGGAGCTGCATCTCGGCCAGACCGTCGTCGCCGTCGACCGTGAGGCCAAGTCGGTCCGGCTGGGCGACGGCGCCGTCCTCCACTACGACAAGCTGCTGCTGGCCACCGGCTCCGAGCCGCGCCGGCTGGACATCCCCGGCACCGAGCTCGCCGGCGTCCACCATCTGCGCCGCCTCGCCCACGCCGACCGGCTGCGCCGGGTTCTCGCCGCGCTCGGCCGCGACAACGGCCATCTGGTCATCGCGGGCGCCGGCTGGATCGGTCTGGAGGTCGCCGCCGCGGCCCGCGGCTACGGCGCCGAGGTCACCGTCGTCGAACCCGAGGCCACCCCGTTGCACCAGGTCATCGGCCCCGAACTCGGGCAGGTCTTCACCGAGCTGCACAAGGAGCACGGCGTCCGCTTTCACTTCGGCGCCCGCCTCACCGAGATCACCGGCCAGGACGGCGTCGTCCTCGCGGCCCGCACCGACGACGGCGAGGAGCACCCGGCCCACGACGTGCTCGCCGCCATCGGCGCGGCACCCCGCGCCGCCCTCGCTGAAGCCGCCGGCCTCGCCCTCGCCGACCGTTCACACGGCGGCGGCATCGCGGTCGACGCGCAGCTGCGCACCTCCGATCCGGACATCTACGCCGCGGGCGACGTCGCCGCCGCGCACCACCCGCTGCTCGGCTCCCGGCTGCGGGTCGAGCACTGGGCGAACGCGCTGAACGGCGGCCCGGCGGCCGCGCGCTCCATGCTCGGCCAGGACGTCAGCTACGACCGCGTCCCGTACTTCTTCTCCGACCAGTACGACCTGGGCCTGGAGTACTCCGGCTGGGCACCGCCCGGCAGCTACGACCAGGTGGTGCTGCGCGGGGACGCCGGCAAGCGGCAGTTCATCGCCTTCTGGCTGAAGGACCGCCGGGTGCTCGCCGGGATGAACGTCAATGTGTGGGACGTCACCGGACCCGTCCAGGACCTCATCCGCTCCGGTGCCCAGGTGGACCCGGACGCTCTCGGCGACCCGGGCGTCCCCCTCACCACGCTCACGGGATGACGGGAGCAGACAGGAGTGTCACCGCGCCACCGTAGACTTCACGCGTGGCAGGCAGGATCAACGATGACGACGTGAAGGCGGTGCGGGACGCCGTCCCGATCGACGCCGTCGTGTCCGAGTACCTCCAGCTGCGCAATGCCGGCGGCGGCAATCTCAAGGGGCTCTGCCCCTTCCACGACGAGAAGTCCCCCTCCTTCCAGGTCAGCCCGAGCAAGGGCCTGTTCCACTGCTTCGGCTGCCAGGAGGGCGGCGACACCATCGCCTTCGTGATGAAGATCGACCATCTCACCTTCTCGGAGACGGTCGAGCGGCTCGCCGCGACGGCGGGCATCACCCTGCGGTACGAGGAGGGCGGGTACAACCCGAGCCACCAGCGGGGCGAGCGGATCCGGCTGGTGGAGGCGCACAAGATCGCGGCGCAGTTCTACATCGAGCAGCTGGAGAACAGCCCCGAGGCGGAGACCGGCCGCGCCTTCCTCGCCGAGCGCGGCTTCGACCAGGGTGCCGCCCAGCACTTCGGCGTCGGCTACAGCCCGCAGGGCTGGGACCACCTCACGCGCTTTCTGCGCGGCAAGGGCTTCAGCGACAAGGAGCTGATCCTCTCCGGCCTCTCCCAGGACGGCCGCCGCGGCCCCATCGACCGCTTCCGCGGCCGGCTGATGTGGCCCATCCGCGAGATCTCCGGCGACGTCGTCGGATTCGGCGCCCGCAAGCTGTACGAGAGCGACAACGGCCCGAAGTACCTCAACACACCCGAGACGGGGATCTACAAGAAGTCCCAGGTGCTGTACGGCATCGATCTGGCCAAGAAGGAGATCGCCAAGGCCAGCCGCGCGGTCGTCGTCGAGGGCTACACCGATGTGATGGCCTGCCATCTCGCGGGCGTGACCACCGCGATCGCGACCTGTGGCACGGCGTTCGGCGGTGACCACATCAAGATCCTGCGCCGGCTGCTGATGGACAACGCCACCGCCGAGGTGATCTTCACCTTCGACGGGGACGCGGCCGGCCAGAAGGCCGCGCTGCGCGCCTTCGAGGACGACCAGAAGTTCGCCGCCGAGACGTCGATCGCGATCACACCGGACGGGATGGACCCCTGCGAGCTGCGGCTCGCCCAGGGCGACGACGCGGTGCAGAAGCTCGTCGAGACCCGCACCCCGCTCTTCGAGTTCGCGATCCGCCAGGTCGTGCAGCGCCACAACCTGGAGACCCCGGCCGGCCGCGCCGCCGCGCTCGACGAGGCCGCCCCCATCGTCGCGGGCATCAAGAACGTCGCGATCCAGCACGAGTCGGCCGTGCAGCTCGCCGGCATCCTCGGCATCCTCGACACCCAGTTCGTCGTCAAGCGCGTGGCCCAGCTGGCCCGTTGGGCCCGGGACCGGGGCGGCCGCGGCCCGGCTCCCACGCGCCCCTCCGCCCGGCAGCAGGAGCCCCAGGCCCCCGCGGCCCCGTCCGGCCCCGCACTCAACCTCCGCAGCCCGGCCCACCGCACCGAGCGGGAACTGCTCAAGCTGGCGCTCCAGCACCCGGGCCTGGTGTCCCCGGCGTTCGACGCGTACGGCGTGGACGAGTTCACCGCCCCTCCGTACGCCGCGGTCCGCCAGACCATCGCCGAGGCGGGCGGCGCCGAACAGGGCACACAGGACAGCTCCGGCTATCTCGCCCGCGTCCGCGACGCCGCCTCCAACGACACGGTGCGCGCGCTGGTCACCGAACTGGCCGTCGAGGCCGTGCACTCGAAAATCGTCGACGAGACGTACGCGGGCGTCCAGCTCGTCTCGGTCCGGCTGCGCGCCGTGGACCGCCGCATCAGCGAGGTGCAGGGCACGCTCGCCCGCCTCGGCCCGCACGCCGACCCCGAGCAGCACACCGCCGTGGCGAACGAACTGTGGGTCCTCCAGCAGTACGCCCGCTCCCTGCGCAACCGCGGCGCCGACGCCCTCTAGAGCCCGCCGCCCACAGCTGCCGGGCACCGTCCCGGTAACCGTCCGGTCACGCACGGGACTCAAAAAGTCGTCGCACGCCCCTCGTGGCAGCTGTGTGTCGTACCCCACACTGGGGGCGGTGCCTGAGTCCTCGGAGCGCGGCCGGTCCACACCGAGTGGGCCTCTCGACCCCGCGGATCCGCTCATCGTGTACGGGACGGAAAGCGGCCCGGCCGCCCCCGTCCCGCTGCCGTACGCCCCCGATCCGGCAGCGATCACCCTGGAGGTCGCCCCCGTGCAGACCCAGACCCTGACCGAGACCGAGGCTGCCGCCGAGGTCTCCGCGCAGGTCCCCGCCCAGAGCCTGCCCGCACACCATCCCGAGGCCGTTCCCGAAACGGTCGCGGAGACCGTCGTCGAGGACGCAGTGGAAGTACCCGACCCGCCCGAACCCGCCCCCGCCGCCCGAGCGGACTCCAGCGGGCCGTCCTCCGACCTGTTCCGCCAGTACCTGCGGGAGATCGGCAGAATACCGCTGCTCACGGCGGTGGAAGAGGTGGAGCTCGCGCGCCGGGTCGAAGCGGGCCTGTTCGCCGAGGAGCGGCTCGCGGGCACCCCCGACATCGACGACTCCCAGCTCGCCGTCGACCTCGACAAACTGGTCGTGATGGGCCGGATGGCCAAGCGCCGGCTGATCGAGGCGAATCTGCGGCTCGTCGTCTCGGTCGCCAAGCGCTACGTCGGCCGCGGGCTGACCATGCTCGACCTGGTCCAGGAGGGAAACCTCGGCCTGATCAGGGCGGTCGAGAAGTTCGACTACGCCCGCGGCTACAAGTTCTCGACGTACGCGACCTGGTGGATCCGCCAGGCCATGTCGCGCGCGCTGGCCGACCAGGCCCGCACCATCCGCGTCCCGGTGCATGTCGTCGAACTGATCAACCGTGTCGTGCGGGTCCAGCGCCGGCTGCTCCAGGAGCGCGGCTACGAACCCACCGCCGAAGAGGTCGCCGCCCAGCTCGACCTGGCGCCCGAGCGGGTCGGCGAGGTGCTGCGGCTCGCCCAGGAACCGGTCTCGCTGCACGCGCCGGTGGGGGAGGAGGACGACGTCGCCCTGGGCGACCTCATCGAGGACGGCGACGCCGCGTCTCCCGTGGAGTCCGCGGCCTTCCTGCTGCTGCGCGAACACCTCGAAGCGGTGCTCTCCACCCTCGGCGAGCGCGAACGCAAGGTCGTGCAACTGCGGTACGGGCTGGTCGACGGCCGGCCGCGCACCCTGGAGGAGATCGGCCGGATCTTCGGCGTGACGCGCGAACGCATCCGCCAGATCGAGTCCAAGACCCTCAACAAGCTGCGCGACCACGCCTTCGCCGACCAGCTCCGCGGCTACCTGGACTGACACCCCGGACCTCCGGGCAACCGCGGGGCTCCCGCTCTCACTCCACCTCGACGACCGCCTGCGCGAACTGTGCCGCATACAGCCGCGCATAGGCGCCCTCTGCCGCCAACAGGCCGTCGTGAGTGCCCTGTTCGACGATCGAGCCGTTTTCCATGACCAGGATCACGTCCGCGTCCCGGATGGTGGAGAGCCGGTGGGCGATCACAAAGCTCGTACGGCCGTGGGCGAGACGCGCCATCGCCTTCTGGATCAGGACCTCCGTACGCGTGTCGACCGAACTCGTCGCCTCGTCGAGCACCAGGATCACCGGGTCGGACAGGAACGCCCGCGCGATGGTGATCAGCTGCTTCTCGCCCGCGCTCACGCCCGCGCCCTCGGCCCCGTCGTCGCCGAGCACCGTGTCGTAGCCCTCGGGCAGCGTACGGATGAAGCGGTCGGCGTGCGCGGCGCGCGCGGCCTCCTCGATCTCCGCCCGCGTCACGTCCCGCGCGGCGCCGTAGGCGATGTTGTCCGCGATGGTGCCGCCGAACAGCCAGGTGTCCTGGAGCACCATGCCGATACCGGACCGCAGTTCCTCCCGCGACATGTCCGCTATGTCGACGCCGTCGAGGCTGATCCGCCCCGCCGTCACCTCGTAGAACCGCATCAGCAGATTGACCAGCGTGGTCTTGCCGGCGCCGGTCGGGCCGACGATCGCGACCGTGTGGCCCGGCTCCACCGTCAGCGACAAGTCCTCGATGAGCGGCTTGTCCGGGTCGTAGCGGAAGGCGACCTTCTCCAGGGCGACACGGCCGAGGCGCTCCTCGGGACGCCCGGCCGACGGTGCGTCGGCCTCCTGCTCCTCGGCGTCCAGCAGCTCGAAGACCCGCTCGGCGGAGGCGACGCCCGACTGGATCAGATTCGCCATGGAGGCGACCTGGGTCAGCGGCATCGAGAACTGCCGGGAGTACTGGATGAAGGCCTGCACCTCGCCGATCGACAGGGCCCCGGAGGCGACCCGCAGTCCGCCGACGACCGCCACCAGCACGTAGTTGAGGTTCGAGACGAAGAACATCAGCGGCTGCATCACACCGCTGTTGAACTGCGCCTTGAATCCGGCCTCGTACAACGCCTCGTTCTGCTCGGCGAAGTCCCTGGCCGACTCCTCCTGCCGTCCGAAGACCTTCACCAGGGCGTGGCCGGTGTACATCTCCTCGATGTGGGCGTTGAGCGTGCCGGTGGATTTCCACTGCTGCACGAAGTGCGGCTGCGACCGCTTGCCCACCTTCGTCGCCACGAACACCGACACGGGCACGGTCACCAGGGCGACCAGCGCCAGCAGCGGGGAGATCCAGAACATCATCGCCAGCACACCGACGATGGTCAGCAGCGAGTTGATGAGCTGGCCCATCGACTGCTGAAGGGTCTGCGAGATGTTGTCGATGTCGTTGGTGGCCCGGCTCAGCACCTCGCCGCGCTTGGCCCGGTCGAAGTACGACAGCGGCAGCCGGGACAGCTTCGCCTGGACGTCCTCACGCATCCGGTACACGGACCGGTTGATCACCCGGATCGACAGCCGGGTGGAGACCAGCGCCAGCAGCCCGGAGATCACGTACAGCGCGAGCGCCACCAGCAGCACATGACCGACCGCGGTGAAGTCGATGCCCTCGCCCGGCGTGAAGTCCACCCCGGACAGCATGTCCGCGAGTCCGTCCTGGTCCTTGTCCCGCAGAGCGTCGATCGCCTGGGACTTGGTCGTCCCCTCCGGCATGTCCCGGCCGACGACACCCGCGAAGACGAGGTCGGTCGCGCGGCCCAGCACCAGCGGCCCGACCACCGAGAACGCGACGCTCAGCACACCCGCCGCGAGCATCACCCACAGCAGTTTCCGGTCGGGCGCGAGCCGCTTCAGCAGCCGTTTGCCCGAGCCCTTGAAGTTCATGGACCGCTCGGCCGGGCCCATCATCATGCGTCCACCCGGCCCGCTCATGCGGCCTCAGCCTCCGTCAGCTGCGAGAGCACGATCTCCCGGTAGGTCTCGTTTCCCGCCATCAGCTCGCGGTGGGTTCCCGTCCCCACGACCTGCCCCTCGTCCAGGACCACGATCCGGTCCGCGTCACGGATGGTGGACACCCGCTGGGCGACGATGATGACCGTCGCCTCCGAGGTCTCGAGCGTCAGCGCGGAACGCAGCGCCGCGTCGGTCGCGTAGTCCAGCGCCGAGAACGAGTCGTCGAACAGATAGATCTCCGGGCGCTGCACCAGCGTCCGGGCGATGGCGAGCCGCTGGCGCTGACCGCCGGAGACGTTCGTGCCGCCCTGCGCGATCGGTGCGTCGAGCCCGCCGTCCAGTTCGCGTACGAAGTCGGCCGCCTGCGCGACCTCCAGCGCCTGCCACAGGTCTTCGTCGCTCGCGTCGGGCCGTCCGTACCGCAGGTTCGTCGCCACCGTGCCGGAGAAGAGGAACGGCTTCTGCGGCACGAGCCCCACGGTCCGTGCCATCAGCGACGGTTCGAGTTCGCGGACGTCCACCCCGTCGACGAGCACCTCGCCGCCGGTCACGTCGAACAGCCGCGGCACCAGACCGAGCAGCGTCGATTTCCCGCTGCCGGTGGAGCCGATGATCGCGGTCGTCTCGCCCGGACGCGCCGAGAGCGAGACATCGCGCAGCACCGGTTCCTCGGCCCCGGGGTAGCGGAACTCGGCGCTGCGTACCTCCAAAGACCCCCGCCGGTGCAGCTGTCGTACCGGCGCGGTGGGCGGCACCACGCTCGACTCCGTCGACAGGACCTCGTCGATGCGTTCGGCACAGACCTCGGCGCGCGGCACCATCATGAACATGAAAGTGGCCATCATCACGGCCATCACGATCTGCATGAGATACGCGAGGAACGCGGTCAGCGCGCCGATCTGGATGGCGCCGCTGTCGACGCGGTGCGCGCCGAACCAGACCACGGCGACGGAGGAGACGTTCACGACGGTCAGGACGGTCGGGAACATCAGCGCCATCAGCCGGCCGGTGGCCAGGGACACATCGGTCAGTTCCGTGTTCGCCCCGCGGAAGCGGTCCTTCTCGTAGCCGTCGCGGACGAAGGCGCGGATCACGCGGTTGCCGGTGATCTGCTCCCGCAACACCCGGTTCACCGTGTCCAGCCGCTCCTGCATGGTCCGGAACAGCGGCCGCATCTTCTTGACGATCAGCGACACGGCGATACCGAGCACCGGCACCACCGCCAGCAGCACGGCGGACAGGGGCACGTCCTGGCCGAGCGCCAGCACGATGCCGCCGACGCACATGATCGGAGCCGACACCATCAGGGTGAACGCCATCAGGACCAGCATCTGCACCTGCTGGACGTCGTTGGTCGTCCGAGTGATCAGCGACGGTGCTCCGAAGCGACCGACCTCCCGGGCCGAGAAGCTCTGCACCCGGTCGAAGACGGCCGCCCGCACGTCCCGTCCGAGGGCGGAAGCGGTCCGCGCCCCGTAATAGACGGCGCCGATGTTGCAGATGACCTGCACGAGGCTGATGCCGATCATGAGTGCGCCGAGCCGCAGAATGTAGCCCGTGTCACCCTTCACGACACCGTTGTCGATGATGTCGGCATTGAGCGTGGGCAGATACAGAGTGGCGCTGGTCTGCAGCAACTGCAGCGCCACCAGCAGGGCGATGGGTCGTGTGTACGGACTCAGATGGGTCCGCAGCAGTCGTATCAGCACGCGCTGTCTCTCGGGCTCGGTAAGATCGGGGGTCACCCCATCTTGCGGCACTCCACCCCCGAACCCCACGGGTTTGTTTCAAGGAGGGGTCAAGATGTCGGGCCGAAGGCCCCGGGGTGCAACTGCTCCCGCGTCGCGCTGTACTGCTGGCGCACCGCCTGACCGACCGCCAGTTCGTCGCCCGGCTCGAAGAGCTGCGCCGCGGCGTCCTGCCAGACGGGCGGGGACGCGGGGGACAGCATCCCCTGCGAGGCCCCGAGCGCCCAGGCCGCCTGGCGTGCCGCGCCGAGCGCCGCGTAGTCGGCGGGCTGCGGCACGACCACCTGCGCGCCGAAGATCCCGGGGGCCGCGGACTGCACGGCCGGCAACCCGGCGCTCGCGCCCAGCAGAAAGACCCGGCGCACCTCGACGCCGCGGGCGCGCAGCACGTCCATCGCGTCGGCCAGGGAGCAGAGCATGCCTTCGAAGGACGCCCGGGCCAGATGCTCGGGCCGCATCGACTCCCGGCGCAGACCGGTCAGGGTGCCCGCGGTGTGCGGCAGTTGGGGGGTCCGCTCGCCCTCCAGATACGGCAGCAGGACCAGCCCGGAGGAGCCGGGCGTGGACTTCATGGCCAGCGCGGAGAGTTCCTCGAGGCCGTCGAGCCCCAGCAGCTCGGCGGTGCCGCGCAGCGCCCGTACGGCGTTGGAGGTGTGCACCACCGGCAGATGCATGCCGGTCGCGTCCGCGTACGACGTGATCATTCCGCTGGGATCGGCCAGCGCCTCGTGGTGCACCGCCATCACGGAGCCGGAGGCCCCGAGCGAGACCACGGCGTCGCCGACGCCGACGCCCAGACCGAAGGCGGCGGCCATCGTCTCGCCGGTGCCGGCGGAGATCAGCAGACCTTCGGGGGTGGTGCCCGCGGCTTCGGCCGGGCCGAGCACCTCGGGGAGCGCGCACTGATGGCCGAGAGCCAGCTCGACCAGGTCGGGACGGTAGGAACCGGTGCCCGCCGACCAGTACCCGGTGCCGGATGCGCCGCCGCGGTCGGTGGTCCTGCGGACCGGGCGGCCGAGCAGCTGCCACACCAGCCAGTCGTGCGGCTGGAGCACCGCGGCCACGCGCTGAGCCGCCTCCGGTTCGGAACGCGCCATCCAGCGCAGCTTCGCCACCGGGTGAGCGGCCTGCGGCACCGAGCCGACCGCCTCGGCCCAGGGCTGCCGCCCACCGAGTGCGTCGATCAGGTCCGCCGCGGCGACCTGGGCACGCTTGTCGTTGCCGAGGAGTGCGGGCCGGACGAGTCCGCCCTGACGGTCCAGCGGGACCATGCCATGCTGCTGCGCGGAGACGCCGATGGCCTGCACACCTTCGAGCAGGCCACCGGCCGCCGCCTCGCCGAGCGAGAGCAGCCACGCCTGCGGATCGGCTTCGGTGGCCTTGGGCTCCACCGGGTGCGGGGCATAGCCCTGCCGCAACACGGCACCCGTGTCCGCGTCACAGACGACGATGCGGGTGAATGCAGACGAACTGTCCAGACCGGCGACTATCCCCATGGGGGAAGATTCTGCCGCACATGTGGAGCGGCGGCGTCACGTGTTGGTCGTTCCCCATTCGTCCTCCCTGGTGGAGCTGCGCTCCCGCAGGGACCTGACCCGCTCGGAGACCGAATCCGGCATCCGGTCCCCGACCTTGTCGCTCACCGCGTGAAAGGCCTTGCCGGCCACCTCGCGGCCGTTGTGCGCCGCCGACTCCGCGGCATTGCGCACGGCGGGGTTCTGCGACAGCTGGCGCATGGACTTCTTCAGTTGTTCGTAGCGCTCACGGCCGGCCCGTGTGCCGATCACAAAGCCGACAGCCAGTCCGACGACGAACGTGACCTTGTACCGCATGTCTGCCACCCTTCCCTTACGTCGGTGCTGGGCGCCTACCCGTGATCGCCCCTGATCACCCGGGCGCATACCGATTGGCGGAGCACCCCCCTGCTTGCGCTAATGTATGTGTCGCAGCGAGCGCACGCCCTCCGGGACGCTCCGGGTTGGGTACGTTCGGTGCACACGCAGCAATCCCCTGTAGCTCAATTGGCAGAGCAGCCGGCTGTTAACCGGCAGGTTACTGGTTCGAGTCCAGTCGGGGGAGCGCGATCCCCTGTAGCTCAATTGGCAGAGCATTCGGCTGTTAACCGGAGGGTTGCTGGTTCGAGTCCAGCCGGGGGAGCGGATACCGGAACAGGGCCCCGTCGAGGGGTCCTTTTTCGTGTGCCCGAAGGCTTGTCGACGGCTCCTGGAACCGGGCAGCAGGCAGCGCAGTCCTCATGATTGGGCGTTGCCGACCATCCGAGGCAGGAGATCGTATGAGCGGCTATGCTGCGGCAGACGGCGCGCACATTTGTGCGCGACGCGCCGTTAGGGGCGGTAGCTCAGCCGGTTAGAGCAGCGGACTCATAATCCGTCGGCCGTGGGTTCGAGTCCCACCCGCCCCACCCAGGCAGGTCGCTGACCTGCAGAAACGTCTCTCCTTGGAGGGGCGTCGCGAACTCTGACCCAAGTGGTCCGCCGGTCAGAGGGGCTTTCGAGCCGCCGGGCCCAGTTGGTCCCACCCCGGAAAGGCTCTGGGCCGTAGCGACGTAGGTGACGTGTCGCGCCGCACGTCGGGTCACGACGCTGTGGGACAAGGTCCCGCCCCGTCCGAATCCCCGAAGGGGATACGTACGGATGCCGATCCGGAGGCCTCGTCAAAGACTTCCTGGCCCTTCGCGATCGGCGGCATGGGACAGTCCGGCCGGGTGCGGGCCCCAGGGGGTGGGCCCGGGAATCCTCCTTTATATTGCGGATGACACCGATACGGCCTTTCTCCCGGCGAGGCTGCGCCCTACGGCGGAGCCGAGAAAGTCGGACACATGCCTGCCCAGGACAGTCGGCCCGCTGATCTCGTCGTCCGTGATTCCGCCGTTTATACCCTCGACCCCCGCCCGGCCGTGGGCGGAGGCCTTCGCCGTACGCGACGGGAACATCGTCGTGGTGGGCGACGACGCCGACGTCGCGGCCGTGACCGGCTCGCAGACCCGGCTCGTCAACGCCGCGGGCGGCATGGTGATGCCGGGCCTGATCGACGTGCATTCCCATGTCGGCTTCGGCGGTCAGGCGGCTGCCTGGGAGCTCGGGCTTTCGCCGGTGTTCGGGGTGGAGGAGATCCTCGGGGCGGTACGGGACCGGGCCGGCACGCTCGGGCCGGATGAATGGGTGGTCGGTGGCATCGTCATCAGTCCGGTGTTCCAGGCGCTGGGCAACCGGGAGATTGCTGGCGGCGTTGGACGAGGCGAGTCTGGGCAGGCCGGTGATGCTGCGCGACGACTCGCTGCACAACCGGTGGGTGAATTCCCGCGCCCTGGCCATCCTCGGCATCGACTCGTCATCGCCGGATCCGGCGAGCGGGAGTTACGTCCGTGACGACGTGGGCCGCCCGGTCGGACTGCTGCTGGGCCGGCCTTCCACCGATGCCGAACTGGCGGCCCGGCGGAGCTCGGGTGATCCGCACGAGCGGGATCTGCGGTCGGCCCGCACAGCCGTGTCGATCTTCAACTCGGTGGGTGTCACCGCGACGCAGGACGCGGCGACGATGGGGCCTGGCTGGACGTGTTCACCGAACTCGACCGGGCGGGAGAGCTGAATGCCTGGATCGTGGGATCCATGCCGGCCAGGGAGTTCGTCGAGTCCGGGCCGGTGGGCACCGAGTTTGTTCGACACCGCTTCCGCGCGTCGCTCCGCCCATGTCCTGCCGGACTTCGTCAAGGGCGTCCTCGACGGTGTGCCGATGACCCGGACATCGAAGTTCCTCGACGCCTACAAGCCCGACCCCTTCGCTCCCGCAGGCGCCACCGGCGGTCATGTGTGCCCGTTCCACGGCGAGGGGCTGTTCAGCGACGAGGAACTCCTGCAGTTGCTGGAGGCGGCGCTCTCCCGCGGGTTGCACGCCAAGCTGCACGCCACCGCGGACGCAACGGTGCGTCAGGCGCTCGAAGCGGTGGCGGTCATGCGCGAGCGGTACGGCGACGGGCCCGTGTTCCACGTCGCGCATCCGGAGTTCGTCCACCCCGATGACGTGGCACGCTTCGCCGAACTGAGTGTCGTGGCCGACGCCTCGCCTGTGCTGTGGTTGCCCAACCCGATGAACAGCGTGATTGCCCAGCAGGTGCAGGACCACTACATGGAACGCATCTGGCCTCTGCGCGACCTGCACGACGCGGGCACCCTCGTGGCGGCAGGATCCGACTGGCCTGTCGCCATGGAGGTGCCGAATCCGTGGCTGAGCATCGAGACCATGGTCACTCGCCGCAGCCCCGACCCGGTCTTTCCCGGCTCCCTGGCCGCCGACCAGGCCCTGGACCTCGACACCGCGATCCGGGCCCATACCGTCAACGCCGCCCGGGCCATGGGGCTGGCCGAGAGGACCGGGCGTCTCTCACCGGGCATGTCCGCCGACTTCATCGTCCTGGACCGCAATGTCTTCGACGTCCCTGTCGAGCACGTTCACAACACCGAGGTCCGGCAGACCTGGTTCGCCGGTCGTCTCGTCCACACCGCGGCAGCCGACTGAGCATCCGCTGACGGACCGGGGCCGTCGCCGGGACGGTCGCGGCCGGCCTCAAGGCGGTCTTGCTGATCACTTCCAGCTGTCGGAGCCGGGATTCCCGCCCGCCGCGAGAGTCGCGAGCCGGTCCACGTAGTGCGCCCACCCCTCCTTGTGCGCGGCGCATGCCTCGGGGGTCGGCAGACCACTGTGGACGAGGCGGAGCAGGGTGCCGTCGGGCACCGGTTCGAGTGTGATGTCGACCGTCGTGGAGCCGGGCGGGATGGACAGCGTGCCCTCGGTCCAGCCCCATGTGAAGACGAGCCGTTCGGGCGGGTCGATCTCGACGAAGCGGCCCTCGGCGACGTTGTCGCCGGCGATGTTCGTCCGGTAGGCGCCGCCGGGCTCGAAGCTGAACCGGCCGTCCTTGCCCATCCAGAGCAGCCACTTGTTCCGGTCGGTGAAGAAGGAGAACACCGTCTCGGGCCGGGCGGCGATCGGCAGTTCCAGGGTGACCACGTCAGTACTCACGGCCTCGTCCCCTCGGACGTGTCGGACATATGCCGTATTGGCGCAGCGTAGCCAGCCACCGGCCCCCGGGCACCTTCGGGCGACGTGGGGCGGCAGTGCTCCCGTACCCCTTGGGGCATCCTCCAAGGAGGCTGGCATTTGCTACGGAAATAGCCCCCGTGCCTTGTAGATGCGGCCTCATGGTGCCTAACGTGGCGCACATGCAGTCCTACACCATCGGCCAGGCGGCCCGTCTGCTGGGCGTCAGCCCTGACACCGCGCGCCGCTGGGCGGACGCGGGAAGGGTCGCGACCCATCGCGACGACAGCGGCCGCCGCCTCATCGACGGCCGGGACCTGGCCGCGTTCTCGATCGAGGTCGCCCAGAGCGGCGCCGGCGAGGAGGACGTCTCCTACACCTCGGCGCGCAACTCCTTCCCCGGCATCGTCACCGCGGTCAAACTCGGCGACGTCGCCGCCCAGGTCGACATCCAGGCCGGGCCGCACCGGCTCGTCTCCCTGCTGACCAGGGAGGCCGTCGAGGAGCTGGGACTCGAGGTCGGCATGCAGGCCACCGCCCGCGTGAAGTCGACCAGCGTGCACATCGACCGTGCCTGACACGCCTGACCGCTCTCCCGCTCGTCCGGTATCTCCCCCCTTCTTCCCGCAGCGGCGTCGCCCGTCACCGGCGCGGACTGCTCCGAACGCATCACCAGGAGTGTCACCGCATGACTGCCTCGTCCTTCTCCCTCACCCGACGCCGTACCGCGGCCGCGCTGCTGACGGCGGCCCTTCTCGTACCGCTCGCCGCCTGTGGCAGCGACGACAAGAAGGACAGTCCGGCCGCCAAGGACACGTCCGGCTCCACGACCCCCGCCGCGGATCTGACCGTGCTCGCCGCCTCCTCGCTCAGTGACGTCTTCAAGAAGGCCGGGGAGGCGTACGAGAAGTCCCACCCCGGGACGAAGATCACCTTCTCCTTCGCCGGCTCCCAGGAGCTGGCCGCCCAGGTCCAGCAGGGTGTGCCCGCCGACGCCCTGGTCACCGCCGACACCAAGACCATGGACGGCCTGAGGGCCGACACCGGGAAGCCTGCCGTCATCGCCAGGAACCGGCTGGTCATCGCGACCCGTGAAGGGAACCCGGAGAAGGTCGACGAGCTGAAGGACCTGGCCGACAGCAGGCTGAAGGTCGTGCTGGCCGCGCCCGAGGTGCCGGTCGGCCGCTACAGCAAGAAGATCCTGGACGCCCAGAAGATCACGGTGAAGCCCGTCTCCCAGGAACCCAACGTCCGGGCGGTGCTGAGCAAGGTCGAGCTCGGTGAGGCCGACGCCGGGCTCGTCTACAGGACGGACGCCTCCACCGCGGAGGACAAGGTCAACGCGATCGAGATCCCGGACGCGCAGAACGCCGTCGCCGCGTACCCGGCGGCGACGCTGAAGTCCTCCGAGCACGCGGAGGCCGCGGCGGCGTTCGTGCGGTGGCTGAGCACGCCCGAGGCGCAGAAGATCCTTCAGGAGGCGGGCTTCCAGCAGCCGTGACCGTCGCACGCGGCTGCCCCGGCGTGGGGCCGGGCAGCCGCGTGACCGGCCACGGAAGGCCCTGAGGACACGACCAGCACCCCAGGAACCCCGATGAAACGCTTTCGCATCCGCGCCGCCGACGGTGACGCACCCGGCCCGGACGGGCGCTCCGCCGCGGCCGCCTCCCCGACGCCCGGCGGGCGCCCCTCCGTCTCGCGCACGCGCTCCTCCGGCATGCGCACCCCCGTCGCGCTCGCCGTGCCCGCGCTGCTGGCCATCGCCTTTCTTCTGATGCCGCTGATCGGCATCCTCGCGCGTACCGAATGGGCGGGCCTCGTCACGCACCTGACCAGCCCGGGGGTCACCGAGGCGCTCCGGCTGTCGCTGTTCGTCTCCTTCTGGGCGCTCGGCCTGTCCCTGGTCCTCGGCGTGCCGCTGGCCTGGCTGCTGGCGCGGGCCGAGTTCCGGGGAAAGGCGCTCGTACGCTCCCTGGTGCTGCTGCCGATGGTGCTCCCGCCCACCGTGGGCGGTGTGGCCCTGCTGCTCGGGTTCGGGCGCCGCGGACTGCTCGGGCCCTGGCTGGAGGGCACCTTCGGCATCACTCTGCCCTTCCACACCTCGGGCGCGGTGGTCGCCGCGACCTTCGTCGCGATGCCCTTCCTCGTCATCAGCCTCGAAGGCGCGCTCGGCGGACTGCGCCCGGCCTACGAGGAGACGGCCGCCTCGCTCGGGGCTTCTCCGGTACGGGTGTTCTTCACCGTCACGCTGCCGATGGTGGCTCCCGGCCTGATCGCCGGAGCCGCCCTCACCTGGGCCCGCGCGCTCGGCGAGTTCGGCGCGACCATCACCTTCGCCGGGAACCTGCCCGGTTCCACACAGACGCTGCCGCTCCAGGTGTATCTGCTGCTCCAGGACCGGCCGGAGGCCGCGACCTCCGTGTCCCTGCTGCTGCTGGCCATCGCCATGGCCGTGCTGATCGCTCTGCGGGGTCGGTGGACCGGCGGCGCCACGGCGGTCCGCTCCCCGGGCCGTTCGGCGGGCCGGCCCAGTGCCGCCGACGTGGCCGGCACCGCGGTGCGGGTGGACGCCGGCGCCGACCCCGTTCTCCTGGCGAAGGAACTCCCGCCGGAGATCCCGCAGAGGCGGGAGGACTGCTCGCTGGAGGCCGAGGTCAGCGGTTTCGTCGAGCTCGCGCTGAACGCCGGACCCGGCACCACCCTCGCCGTCGTCGGCCCGAACGGCGCGGGCAAGACCACCCTGCTGCGCGCCCTGCTCGGGCTCACCCCGCGTGCCCATGCCGTGCTCCGGCTCGGCGGCGTGGACGTGACCGGGCTGCCTCCGCACCGGCGGGGCGTCGCCTGGGTGCCGCAGAACGGCGCGCTGTTCCCGCATCTGAGCGCGCTCGGCAACACGGCGTACGGGCTGCGCGCCCACGGCGTCCCGCGCGCCGAGGCGCGCCGCAGCGCCCAGGCCTGGCTGGACCGGCTGGGCGTGGGCGGACTCGCACACCGCCGGCCCGCCCAGCTCTCCGGAGGGCAGGCACAACGGGTCGCCCTGGCAAGGGCGTTGGCGGCCAGGCCGCGGCTGCTGCTGCTCGACGAGCCGCTGGCCGCGCTCGACCAGACCACGCGCGCCCAGGTGCGGCACACCCTGCGCCGGCATCTCGACGGTTTCGGCGGTGTCTGTCTGATGGTGACCCACGACCCGGTCGAGGCCGTCTCGCTCGCCGACCGGGTGCTCGTCCTGGAGGAGGGGCGGGCCCTCCAGGACGCCCCGCCCGCGGAGGTCACCCGGCACCCCCGCTCCCCGTGGGTGGCCCGGATGCTGGGCCGCAACGCCTGGACCGGTACCGCCGACGGCAACGGTCTGCGACTGACCGGCGGCGGTTTCCTCGTGATCGCGGAGCCGCTGCCGGCCGGTACCGAGGCACTGGCCGTCATCGCTCCCGAGGCTGTTTCCGTGCACCGCGAAAAGCCGGGCGGCAGTCCCCGGAACGTGTGGCCCGGCACGGTCCGGGAAATCACCGCGACAGGCAGCCGCTTGCGCATTCTCGTCACTTCTTCTCGGGCCCCTGACCTGGTGGCGGAGATCACGCCCCAGGCGGCCGCCGAACTCGGGCTGGCGGACGGCACTTCCGTGTGGACAAGCGTCAAGGCGACTGAGGCAGTCGTCGTCACTTTGTGACCATCCCGATCTGCCGAGCCACATCCCCCACCACGCTGATTTCGCCCGAACGGCCAGTAGTAACAGGGGAGTTGGCGGGAAGCCGACGCGCTGTCGGTATTCGACAACTCGATGCTCGAACGAGAGGTCCGCTGCACTCTTGTCATCGGGGAACCAGTCAACTCCGCGCAAGACCGAAGCAGTTCTTTTCATTGTCGCGGGGCCCCGAATGGCCGCGGTTCGGGAACTCTTGTTCACTGCCCGGCGGTTGTGCCAAGGTGAGCTTCCTCACGTCCGAACGTGGCAGTTTTTGTTCAACCGTTCGAATGGACCGCGGTACAGACCAAGTAGACGCGCACCACCTTTCACCAACCGGAATCCCCGGCCGATTACGGGCCGGGGACGGCACTGCTCAACCCCCCACCGCATTGCCCTGGATGGAAAGACGTCTCATGCAGAAGCCCCGCACTCAGGGTCCCGTCCCACCTGCCCACACCGGTCTCGACCCCGGGGGCTCCGACGAAGGCCTCGCGGCCGCGCTGCGGACCGGCGACGGCGATGCCGAGACCCGCACGGTGGCCGTGCTGCTCGCGAGGCACTGGCAACCCGTCTTCGACTACGCGTCGATCGGCACCCCTTCGGCCAAAGCGGCTTCCATGCTGGCCACGGCGGCGTCCGACAAGGTGCTGGAGAATCTGCGGCACGCGCGAACGACCGCCGCTCTACGGCCCCTTCTGCTGCTCACGGCGCGGCAGACCGCCAAGGCGTGGGCGGCCGACGAGCGGGTCACCGCTCTGCCCGAACTCCAGAATCCCGAGACGGGCCGCACCGTACCGGTCGACATGTTCACTCTGGCCGAAAACCGGGCCCTGGTCGCCAGGTCATTCCAGGCAATGCCCGGCCCCGCCCAATGCCTCCTGTGGCATGTCGAGGTGGAGGCCGAGGGCATATCCGTACCGGCCGGTTTACTGGCAACAGATCCGCGTACCGCGGCCGGGCAACTCGATCAGGCGCGGGAAATCTTCCGGGTGGGCATCCTGCGGTCCCATCTCGAACTCGCGCAGGACAAGGAATGCCGCCACTACAACCGGCTGCTCGATGTATCCCTGCGCCGCGGCGGCACGCTGATACCCGACATCCAGGCGCATCTGGCCACGTGCCGGCACTGCCGGTTCGCCGCCGAACAGCTCGACCACGGCGGCGGCCGGCTCGCCCTTCTGCTGGCCGAGGGACTGCTCGGCTGGGCCGCCCAGCCCTATCTCGATTCCCGGCCCGCCCGGAACAACGCCCGCTACCAGGCCCGGGCCGCCGCCGTGCACGGGCCGGTACGCGGCCCCGGCCGGCACTCGCGCGGCGGACATGCCCGCACGCTGTTCCCCCTCACCTTCCGTGGCCGCCGGATCGCCCTGCCGCAGCGTGGCCGGCGGATCACCCTGCCGGAGCGCGGCCGGGGTGCGGTCCTCACCGGGCTCGGCGTCGTCGCCGGTCTGCTCGTCGTCGCGACCCTCGTCAGCCGGCTGTGGGCGGACGACGGCAGCACCGCGGGTCCGCCGGCCCCGGGCGGCTCCGTCTCCGCGCCGCCCGTGACGGGAGGCAGCGACCAGGCCACCCCGGGACCCCAGCCGTCGACGACGTCGGCCGCCCACCCGACCGGGCCCTTCAGCACACGGCTGCGCAACACCGTGGCCGGTCTGTGCCTCGACATCCGCGACCGGCGCGCGCAGTTCGGCACCGAGGCCACGATGGCCGCCTGCACCACCTCGGTCACCCAGCAGTGGGTCTACGAGAACGACGGACTGCTGCGCAGCGGCGCGGCCCTCGAACTGTGCCTGAATTCCCATGAGCTCGACGGTGTGCTCGTCCTCGGCTCCTGCCCCGAGACCTCGGCTCCCGACGCGTCCGACGTCCGGTACGACCTGACCATCCAGGGCCATGTGGTCCCCCGCTGGAACGAGTCGCTGGCGGTCGTCCCCAGCTCGACCGAGGCGGGGGCCCCGGTCGTGGTCAAGGTCCGCGACGGTTCGGCTGCGCAGCAGTGGGCGACGGACAACGTTGCCGTCGGCACGCCCAGGATGCGCCCGAGCGCCGACGCGCCGAAAACCCAGGAGGTCAACGGCCCCTCGGGGCACGGTCGTTCGTCCTCGCCCGCGGAAGGCGAGCAGCGCACCTCGGAAGGGCGGACGCGTCAGGGCGTGCCGGACGCCGATCTGCGCGGTGTCAGCGACGACGGGGGAGCGGCGGCACCGGAGGGCACCGCCCAGGACGCCACTCTCCCGCACCTGGAACCCGCCCTCCATCAGCTGCCCGCCGCCGTGGGAAGCCTCGTCGAAGCGGTGGACCGCGACCTTCTCGAACCGGCCGGATCCCTCCTCCGTACGGAGGAGGCCACTCCTGCCGGCGGATGACGAGCGGCGGGTCCCGGCCGGGCAGAGTGGTCCCCGCAGGTACCGGGGGAATGCGCGAGCCGGGGCCCCACCTCGGGGGCGGGGCCCCGGCCCGCGCATCCACACCGGGTGACGGCTGGGCGCTGACGGCGGGCCCGGCGCGAGGAGCATTGCGTGACGGCCGGACGGTGACAGCGGGCCTGGCCCGCGCGTCCACACCGGGTGACGGCCGGACGGTGACAGCGGGCCCGGTCAGGAGAACGTGGGCATCTCGCCCTTGGTGTTCTGCAGGTCGATGACCGAGAACACCGCGCCCTGCGGGTCCGCGACCGTCGCCGAGCGGCCGAAGGGGCTGTCCGCCGGTCCGCTCAGCAGCCGTCCGCCGAGCTCGACCGCCCTGGTCGCCGCCGTGTCGCAGTCGGACACGGCGAAATAGACGTCGGCGAACGGCGGCAGCCCGTCGGACGTGCCCTCCTCCGTCTTCTGCCGTCCCGCCACCGGCTCACCGCTGATGCTCCAGAGATGGAAGTCCACGTCGTCGTCCATGCGCTGGACCTCGAAGGGGAAGACGGACGGGAAGAAGGAGTCCGCCTTGCGCGCGTCACGGGTGCGGACGTCGACCCAGGCGTAGGCCCCGGGCTCCCCGGTCTTCTCGAAGCCCTCGTGGGCGGCCGCCTGCCAGGCGCTGAAGAACACACCGCTCGGGTCCTGGGCGCTCACCATGGTGCCGAAACCGCCGACCTCCATGGGCTCCATCATCAGGGTGCCGCCGTACTCCCGGATCCTCGCGGCGGTCGCGGCCGCGTCCGGGGTGGCGAAGTAGAGGTTCCAGGCGGCGGGACTGTCCATGCCCGGCATCTGCGGGGAGAGCGCGGCCACCGCCTTCCCGTCGGAGTAGGCCTGGGTGTAGTTGCCGTACTCCTCCTGACCCTCGCCGAAGGTCCAGCCGAGGAGCTCGGCGTAGAAGTTCTTCGCGGCCTCCAGGTCGAGGAACATCGCGTCCGCCCAGCAGGGCGTGCCTTCCGGTCGTACGGCCATGGGATCCCGGCCTCCCGTCGACGGGCGTGCTTTCCCCTCACGCTATTCGTCCCCGAACACCGCCGCGCGCCGAAGCGGGCACTCCGCACCCGAGGGCCTGTAAGGGGCCCTGAGGCCCGCGGTCATAGACTTCCCGCCATGCCGCAGCCCAGCCCCGCCTCCTCCGCGCGCCCGCGCATACTCGCCGACCTCACCCCGCTGCGCACCTCCGTCCACTACCGTCGGCTCTGGTTCGGCAACACGATCTCCTGGATCGGACAGGGGATGACCACCCTCGCGATCTCGCTCCAGGTGTATGACATAACCCACTCCACCTTCGCGGTGGGTCTGGTCGGGCTGTGCTCGCTCGTGCCGCTGCTGGCCTTCGGGCTGTACGGCGGCGCGATCGCGGACACCGTGGACCGGCGACGGCTCGGGCTCATCAGCGCGAGCGGCTCCGCGGTCCTCTCGGCGGCGCTGGCCGCCGCGGCGTTCGCGGAATTCCACCATGTCTGGTTCCTGTACGGCGTGGTCGCCTTCCAGTCCGTGTGCGCCGCCGTCAACTCCCCGGCGCGCAGCGCGATGATCCCCCGGCTGCTGCCGGTCGAGCAGCTGCCCGCGGCCAACGCCCTCACCTCGATGACCATGACGTCCGGGACACTCGTCGGGCCGATGCTCGGCGGGCTCGTCGTCGGGTTCGCCGGCTACCAGACCGCGTACGCCATCGATGCCGTCGCCTTCTCCGCGTCCCTGTACGCGATGTGGCGGCTGCCCTCGATGCTGCCGGACCGTGCCGAGGGCGCGAAGAAGGCCTCCGTCCTGGAGGGGCTGCGGTTTCTGGCGACCCGGCCGAATCTGCGGATGACGTTCTTCTCCGACTTCTGCGCCATGATCCTCGCCCATCCGCGTGCGCTGTTCCCCGCCGTCGCCGTCATCTGGTACGACGGCGACGCCCGCACCGCCGGTCTGCTGGTCGCGGCCCCGGCCCTCGGCGCGGTGCTCGGCGGGGTGTTCTCCGGCTGGCAGGGGCGGATCCGGCGGCAGGGCCTCGCGATCCTGCTCGCCGTCGGGGCCTGGGGCGCGGCCATCACGGTCTTCGGGCTCACCCGCAATCTGTGGCTCGGACTGCTCTTCCTCGGCCTCGCCGGGTTCGCGGACGCCATCTCGATGGCGTTCCGCAGCACCATGCTCCAGGCGGCCGTGCCCGACGAGTTGCGCGGCCGGCTCCAGGGCGTCTTCCTCGTGGTGGTCGTGGGCGGGCCGCGGCTCGGCGACTTCCTCGCGGGCAGCGCCGCGGATCTCACCTCCCCGTCGGTGACGGTCACCGGCGGCGGCATCGCCTGTGTGCTGGCGGTCTCGCTGCTGGCCCTGCGCTGGCGCGGCTTCGCCCGGTACGACGCACGGGACCCTCAGCCGTAGGCGCGGCCCCGGACCGTGGGGCGGGGCTCATTCCTGCGGGGCGACGATCCCGCGGACGACGCCGAGTTCGACCAGGTCCTGCGGGCGCAAACGCAACTGGTCGGCGGTCCCGGGGACCTGCTCGGGGCGCCGCTTGAGGATCGCGGCGGCGAGCTCGGGTGCGATGACGGAGAAGTAACTGTCGGGCGTGGCCCAGGTGTTGCCGGGCGCGGCGAGCGCGAGGGCGCCGCCCGAACCGCCTTCACCGATGAGGAGGCTGGTGACCGGCGTCCCGGCGCCCGCGACCGCGGCGAACAGTTCGGCGATGGCGGCGCCCGCTCCGGAGCGCTCGGCCGCGGCGTCGTTGGCGGCGCCCGGTGTGTCGATGAGGGTGAGCACGGGGAGCCCGAGCCGGCCGGCCAGGCGCACGACGCGTGCGGCGGTGCGGTAGCCGGCCGGCAGCGTGGCGGTGCCGCACTGCGCGACGAAGGCGACGGCCCGCCCCTCGCGCATCCCCACCCCGCAGAGCATCCCGGGGTCGACCCCGCCGCACCGGTCGCCGCTGAGGGTCCTGCGCGGGCCGAAGTACGCGTCGAGATAGGCCCGGGCGTGGGGCCGTCCCGGTGCGCGGGCCTGGGTGACGGCGTCCCACCCGGTGCGGGGGAGGGACGGCGTCCCGAGCGCGAACGGCGGAGGCACGGGGCCGGACGGCGAGGCCGCACTCCGCGCCTCCGTGCTCCCACCGGTCGTGTCGAAGCGGGCCCCCGCATTCCCGCCGGCCGCCACCGCCCAGAACGACACCGCCTCCCGCAGGTCCTCCGGCGCCACGATCTCGTCGATCTGGCCCGCGGCAAGCTGCGCCTCCGCGGTGTACGCCGACGGGTCCGCGTCCGGGGGCCGCACCCGCGATCCCGCGAAACCGACCTGGGCCGACGGGAGGGCCAGGATCACATCCGCTCCCGCGCCCAGCGTCGCCCAGCCGCCGCCCGTCGTCGGGTCGCGCAGGACCGCGATCTGCGCCACTCCCGCGGCGCGCAGCCGCACCGACGCGGCCGCCACCCGCTGGAGCTGGGTCAGCGCGATCATGCCCTCCTGCATCCGGCTGCCGCCCGTCGCGATCAGCGACACCAGCGGTCGGCCCAGCTCGCGGGCCCTGTCGTACGCCGCCTCCAGCCGGTCGCCGGCCCGGCTGCTCAACGAGCCGCCGAGGAAGCCGAATTCGAAGGAGATCACCACACACGCACGGCCGCCCACCGTGGCCTCGCCGTACACCACGGACTCGGTGGACCCCGTGCGCCGGGCCGCCGCCGCGCGCTGGTCGCCGTACCCCTCCCAGCCGATCGGGCCGTCGGGCGCCTCCCGCTGTCCGTCGAGCGCGCCCTGCCCGTCGACCGGCACCGCCTCGGTGAAGTCGTCGCAGATCAGCGCGATCGCCGCGGGCGCGCTCAGCCGGTCAGCCATGCAGCGCCCGCTTCATGATCTTGCCCATGTCGTTGCGCGGCAGCGCGTCGAGGAACCGCACCGTCCGCGGCCTCTTGTGCGGAGCGAGCTGGGCCGCCACATGATCGGCCAACTCGCCCTCGGTCGGCGGCGACTGGCCGTCCACCGGAACGATCCACGCCACCACCCGCTCGCCCAGATCGGCGTCGGCCTCTCCGGTGACGGCGGCCTCGCGGACGCCCGGGTGCTCCAGCAGCGCGTTCTCGATCTCGCCCGCTCCGATCTTGTAACCGCCGCTCTTGATCAGGTCCGTGGCCTTGCGGCCGACGATCCGCACATACCCGTCCGGGTCGCGCACGGCCATGTCCCCGGTGCGGAACCAGTCGCCGTCGAAGGCCGCCGCCGTGGCGTCCGGCCGGTTCAGGTACTCCGTGAACAGGTTCTCCCCGCGCACCTGGATCTCGCCGATGCTCGCGCCGTCGTACGCCGTGACCGGCGAGCCGTCCTCCTCGACGAGCCGCAGCTCCACGCCCCTCAACGGCACCCCGACCGACCCCGGCCGCGGCTCGCCGTCGACCCGGACGCTCGTGTTCATCAGGGTCTCGGTCATGCCGTACCGCTCGATCACCGGGCGGCCGGTCGCCGTACGGATGCGTGTCTGGTCGTGCACGGGCAGCGCGGCCGAGCCGGACACGAGCAGCCGCGCGCCCGCGAGAACCTTCGCCAACTCCCGGTCGCCGTCGAGCGATTCGGCCAGCCGGTGGTACATCGTCGGCACCCCGAAGAGCATCGTGCCGCCGTCCGTCAGCTCCCGGGTGACGCCCTCGACCGAGAACCGGCCCAGGTGGCGTACCTGTCCGCCCCGGCGCAGCGGGCCGAGGACGCCGAGGATCAGCCCGTGCACATGGAACAGCGGCAGCCCGTGCACCAGCACATCGGCGTCCGTCCACGCCCAGGCGTCCTCCAAAGCGTCCAGGCTCGCCGCGATCGCCCGGCGCGGGAGCACGGCGCCCTTCGGCGCGCCCGTGGTCCCCGAGGTGTAGACGATCAGGGCCGGGTCCGCGGGGGACGGCACCGCGGGCGGCGGTCCCGCGTCGCCCGTCACCGGGATGTCGATACGCTGCAACCGGCCCAGCTCGTCCGGCAGTTGCTCTCCCGCGGCCGCCAGAACAGCCGCCGGTGCGCTGTCCGCGAGGATGTGCGCCAGCTCGCGCTCTCCCGTTCTCGGGTTCAGCGGCACGACGGGCACACCGGCCAGCAGCGCGGCGACCACTCCCACCGCCGTCTCCAGCGTCGGCGTGGCCCACAGCGCGACCCGGGACGCCCCGCCGATTCGTACGGCGAGCGAGCCCGCCGCGCCGGCGAGTTCTCCGTAGGTCAGAGCGCGTTCGCCGAAGCGCAGGGCGGGCCGGTCCGAGCCGGCGGTCAGCGCCGGGAAGAGGTCAGTCACTCGTCGTCCTCCGTCTGATGCAGCGTGTCTGTGCCGCGCTGTGCCGCGTGCCGTCCTGATATCCGCCGTCGCACGCGCCCCGCACACACGGGCCGGTCCTCGCACACACCATTGTCCCCCGCCGGATCACGGCACGGGCTGCGGGACGCCACCCCTGACCGGGACGGTCGACCGGCCCGAGGAGGGTGCCGCGGACTCCCGTACCCCGGATTCCGCCGCCTACCGGGGCGCCTGCCAGGTGACCCGCGTACCGTGCCCGTCGTCCTCGCCGTCATCGGGCCGCCCGTCGTCCGCGACCACCAGCCGCACCCCGGGCCGGCCGTCCGGCAACAGCACGGTCGCGTCCACCTCCACGTCGATCGCGGTGACGTCCGGCCGCCGGTGCGCAGCCGCCAGCGCGCCGCGCAGAGCCGCCAGCAGTTGCTGGTCGGCCGGCTCCCGCACAAGGGCGTCGACCGCGCCCCGGAACTGCACGGACGGCGGGAAACCGAGCAGCGCGGACGCCCCCGCGGTCTCCCGCAGCACCCGGTCGCGGAAGCCCGCCGGGGCCTCGGCGGGCGGTTGCTGGAGCGCGAAGATCGTGGTCCGTACCTCCTGGATCGTGGAGTCCAGCTCGTCCACGGCCCGGCCGAGCAGCTCGTCGCTCCCGTCGCCCGGTGCGCGTCGCCGCGTCGACTCCAGCATCATCTCGGTGGCGAACAGCCGTTGGACGACCAGATCGTGCAGGTCCCGGGCGATACGGTCGCGGTCCTCGTAGACCGCGAGCTGCTTGCGGTTGTGCTGGGCGTCGGCCAGCACCAGCGCCAGGGCGGCGTGCGAGGCGAAGCGGGTCGCCAGCCGCCGTTCGGCCGCGGTGTACGGAGGGCCGTGCCGCCGCCGCGGCAGCGCGAGGGTGCCGATCAGCCGCCCGCCGCTCTGCAACGGCAGCATCATCGACGGTCCGAACCGGCTGCGCACATGGGTGGTCATCCGCGGGTCGGTCGCCGAGTCGTCGATGAACACCGGTTCTCCGCCGAGTAGTTGGACGAGTACCGGCGACCCGGGCGCGATGGTGGTGCCGACGATGTCACCCGGGTCCCCGGCCGTGGAGGCGGCGACGATCTCCATCCCGCCGTCCTCGGTGGGCTGGAGCACGACACCCGCGGAGGCGTCGGCGAGGACGCGGGCCTGTTCGGCGACCGTCTCCAGGGCGTCCTGGGCGCTCTCGCCGGTGAGCAGCGCGGTCGTGACGGCGGCCGCACCTTCGATCCAGCGCTCCCGCTGCCGTGCGCTCGCGTACAGCCGGGCGTTGCCGATCGCGATGCCCGCCTGTGCGGCGAGCATCCGCAGCAGCGCGACGTCGTCCTCGGTGAAGGAGCCGTCACGCCGGTCGGTCAGGCACAGGAGCCCGAAGTCCTGGGTGTGCACCCGGATCGGAACCCGGAGATACGTGTACGTGCCGGGACGGCCGCCGGGAGCGCCGGGGGAGGGCGCCTCGGCGGGGTCGTCGGGGATCGGCAGCCGTGGATCGCGCATGAAGGCGCTGATGAGGCCGTCGTCCCCGGCCGCCAAGGGGTCGGCCCGGCCGTTGTCGGACGACAGGCAGTCCACGTCGTCCCCCGGCCGGGCGGCCGCGCCGACGGTGTAGAGCTCGGTGATCGTCCCGCTCTCGGGGTCGAGGACCCCGAGAGCGCCGTGGCCCGCCCGGGTGAGACGGGCCGCGGAGTCGACGATGTGCTGAAGGGTCGTGTGCAGTTCGAGGTCGGTACCGACACCGAGCACGGCCTCCAGCAGCATCGTCAGACGTCGTGCCGGCTCCGCCTCGCCCACAGCGGGCCGCCTCTCGTCCCGCTCCGCCTCAGGTGGCTTCGGCCCCGGCCAGCGGGTTGAGCACCAACGGCTGGATCTTGCCCTCCAGCATCGCGCCGAGGCCCAGTACGGCACAGATGTCGGGGCGTTCGGCGATCTGCACCGGCATATGGGTGGCCTCGTGCAGCATTTCGTCCAGGCCCGGCAGCAGCGCCGAGCCGCCGACCATCATGATGCCCCGCTCCGCGAGGTCGGCGACCAGGTCGGGCGGGCAGTCCCGCAGGACCTTGCCGATTCCGTCGAGTACCGAGGTCAGCGGGGTGTGGATGGCGTCCCGCACGGCGGCGGTGTCGACCCGCACGGAACGCGCGAGGCCGGTGGCCACGTCGCGCCCGTGGATCTCGGTCGAAGCCGGCCCCTGAGGGGTGAGTCCGTTGCCGCGCAGGGCGAGTTGCAGAGGGCGTACCGACTGGCTCGGCAGCATCAGCTCGTGCTGGTGGCGCAGGTGCTGGATCACCGCGTAGTCGATGGCGTTGCCGCCCACGGGGATCCGCTCGGCGGTGACGATCGCGCCGAGCGAGAGCACGGCGATCTGGGTGGTCGCCGCGCCGCACACGATGATCATGCTCGCGGTCGGCTGCTCCACGGGCAGTCCGCAGCCGACGGCGGCGGCGATCAGGGTGTCGACGAGCTCCACCCGGCGGGCGCCGAGGCCGACCAGGGTCTCGACCGCGGCGCGCTGCGCCAGCGGGTCGCTGTCGTGCGGTGTGCAGGCGGCGGCGCGCAGCCGCGGCTTGCGGCGCAGCTGCCGGCGCAGCTTCTCGCCCAGAAGGTGACGGAGCATCCGCTGGGCCATCTCGATGTCGACGACCGTGCCGCCGGAGACGGGCCGGACGACGCGGATGTAGTCGGGCGTACGGCCCGTCATCTTCTCGGCGAGCGCGCCGACCGCGATCAGCGCGCCCGTACGGGTGTTCACGGCGGCGACGCTCGGCTCGTCGACGACGAGTCCGGCGCCCTTCACGAAGACCCTGGTCCGTGCGGCTCCCAGGTCGACGGCGACATGGCAACGGCGCAACTGCTCAAGACTGACGGTCACGGCAGATCCTCCCGAGTGCGGTTCGTGATGGCATCGTGCGATCGCCGGGTGCGGTGCGCGCGCTGGGTGAGCCGGTCGGGGGTACGAAGCTGACGATCCGCCAGATCTGTGCGGCCATTCGGGGGGTGGGCGTTGTCGGGCCGGGCGGCGTCCGAGCGCCCATGTCGTCGGGTGGCCGGGCCGGTACACCGACCCCCGGGACAGCCCTCACAGCAACCGCTGGAACAACCCCCAGCAGAACTCCGCCACACATGTCTGCCCGTCAGGAAGCGTCAGCCGCAGCTGCCGGCGGGTCGGGGCCGACCCCTCCATCGGGAAGGCCGGGGGAAACGCGCGGGCCGCCTCGTCCACCGTGCACGACCAGGGCTTGAGGTCCTCCGGGGTCCGCAGCTCGGGGCCCGGGACGCCGGGGGCGCGGACCAGCCACTCGTTCCACACCGCTCCGCCGTCCCCGGCCATCACCTCGAAGCGCAGGTCCGGCCAGAGGGGTACGGGCCACTGGACGGCGTCGTACTCCAGGTCGCCGATCCGGCGGCGTTCGGTGCGCTCGGCAGGTCCGAGCACCGAGCGGTAGCGGGCGAGGGCGCCCCGTCCGCGCGGTGCGCGCACCATCGCCTGCCAGCGGCGGTTCGCCTCGCGCATGTCGGCGATCGACGCGCCCATTTCCCGGCGCGCGGCCTCCACCAACTCCGGCTGGTGGTCCCCCATCCGGCGCAGAAGGACCAGTTGGAAGTCGTGAGGTCCGAAGGGTGCGGCTGCGGTCATGTCCGACATCCTGCCCCGCGGACCGGACGCGACGCGTCGTCAACCGGGCGACCGGACGCGCCGCGGAAGTGAAGATTCCACACAAGATCCTCACAGTCTCATTCACCTGCGGCCCACCCCCGCCGCATAATCTGCGGGCGCCATGGATTACTGCTACCAGTGTCGACGGCACCTCAACGGCGCCCTGGCCTGTGCAGGCTGCGGCACTCCCGTCGAGGAGCTCAGGCATCGAAGCCCCAGCGCCCCCGCGGCGGACCACGTCCTCGAGTTGGACGAGGTGTCCGCTCCCGCGGGGCATCGGCGTTCGCGCCGCCAGGCCCCTCCGCGTCCGAAATCCTCGGGTCGGCGGGGGCGCAAGCGGCGTGGCCGCAAGGTGCTCATCGGTGTCGTCGGACTGGTGCTCGCGGCCGGTGCGCTGAGCCTCGCCGAACTGGCCCTGGAGGACCCGGGCGACCAGGGAGCGGCGACGGCCGTGAAGGAGGCGGACAGCGAGGAGACGGAGTTCGCTCCGCAGCCTCCGGAGGCGAACGAGACCCCGGAGGGTCCCGACGGCGTCACCGAGAAGCCGGTCGAGGCCTCGGCCACGTCCGCACGACCCACCTCCACCGTCACCGTCACGGGGACCGCCGGCACCGGCAGTCCGGCCGCGGAGGATCCGGACGAGGGGAACGGTCCGAGGCCTTCGTCGCGCGCCGACGAGCCGTCCGAGCCCGACGAGTCGCCCTCGTCCTCCGCGCAGCCCAGCGAGCCGTCCGGCCCCGGCGACGGGACGCCCACGAACCCCCCGCCCGCTGCCCCCCCGTCGTCGCCGACCCCCACGCCGACCTGCGAACGTTTCCTGTTCTGGTGCGTGTGAGCCGTGTTCGGGTCCCGGTGAGCTGTTCCGGCGGCTGGACCTGTTGCCCGTCCGCGCGCCGAGGTTGCGGGCGGCGCGCTCCCGCGCCCCGGGTTTTCTGTTCCGTGGTATCGGTGCCCCGGGTTCCATGACCCGCGAATCCCCGCCCCGGGACCCCGCCCGGCGCGCGCTCAGCCCGTCGCCGCGGCGTCTTCGCCCAGCATCCGCCTGAGCAGGTCCCGCAGGACGGTCCGCTCCTCGTCCGTCAGCTGCGCCAGCGGCTCGCGGGCGAAGTCCAGCGACTCCCGCAGCCGCCGCGCCGTCTCGAGACCCTCGTCGGTGGGCGCGGCGAGCTTGACCCGGCGGTCGTGCGCGTCCGGCCGGCGCTCCACCAGCCCGCGGCTCTCCAGCCGGTCGACGATGCCGGTGATGTTCGACGGCTCGCACTTCAGCTTCACGGCGATACGCCGCATCGGCATGGGCTCCAGCGTGAGCAGGCCGAGGACGCGCGCCTGCGCGCCGGTCAGCGAGTGCTGGGCCGCGACCTGCTCGTACTCCGTGTAGTACCGGGCCACGACGGAGCCGATGAGGTCGACGACCTCGACGGTCAGGGGGTCGGTACGTGGGGTGGCCATACACGCCAGCGTACCCGCTTACTTGACAACATGAAATATCGGTGCGCATGGTTGTTTCAGGTAGTGAAGCTTTTCTAGGAGGAACGCAGCATGTCCGCACTTCCGGAGACCAGCCGTGAATGGCACCTCGTCGCCCGCCCGCACGGCTGGCCCAAGGCGGAGGACTTCGCCCTGCGTGAGGTACCGGTGTCGGCGCCGGGCGAGGGCCGCGTCCTCGTCCGCAACCTGTACTTCTCGGTCGACCCGTACATGCGCGGCCGGATGAACGACGTGAAGTCGTACACCCCGCCCTTCCAGCTCGACCGGCCCATGGACGGCGGCGCCGTCGGCGAGGTCATCGCCTCGAACGCCGACGGCTTCTCCGTCGGCGACCACGTCCTGCACGGCCTCGGCTGGCGCGAGTACGCGGATGTCCCCGCGAAGCACGCCACCAAGGTCGACGCCTCCGTCGCCCCGCTCTCGGCCTACCTCGGCGTCCTCGGCATGCCCGGCCTCACCGCCTACGCCGGCCTCTTCGACGTCGCCTCCTTCAAGGAGGGCGACGCCGTCTTCGTCTCCGGCGCGGCCGGAGCGGTCGGCAGCCAGGTCGGCCAGATGGCCCGGATCAAGGGCGCCTCCCGTGTCATCGGCTCGGCGGGCTCCGACGAGAAGGTCAAGCTCCTCGTCGAGGAGTACGGCTTCGACGCCGCGTTCAACTACAAGAAGGGCCCTGTCGCCCAGCAGCTGAAGGAAGCCGCCCCCGACGGCATCGACGTGTACTTCGACAACGTCGGCGGCGAGCACCTCGAAGCCGCGCTGTCCTCGTTCAACGTGCACGGCCGCGCCACCATCTGCGGCATGATCGCCCAGTACAACGACACCGAGGCGGCCCCCGGCCCGCGCAACCTGGCCCTGGTCATCGGCAAGCGCCTGCGCCTGCAGGGCATGCTCGTCAGCGACCACAACGACCTCGCGCCGCAGTTCGTGCAGGACGTCGCCGGCTGGATCGCCTCCGGCGAGCTCAAGTACAACGAGACCGTCGTCGAGGGCATCGAGCACGGTTACGACGCCTTCGTCGGACTGCTCCGCGGTGAGAACACGGGCAAGATGGTCGTTTCCCTCAGCCACCAGTGACGCGACCGGCCGTGTTCGCCCGCTGGGGAGCATGCCGGGTGAGGCACTAGGCTCGTACCGAGCCGTCGCGGTCGTGGGCGCGAGTCGCGGCGAACCACAGGAGGAAACCTCTTCATGTCCATTCAGCAGTCCGACGTCCTGTACACCGCTTCCGCCACCGCGGAGAACGGCCGTGACGGCCGCGTCTCCACCGATGACGGCAAGCTCGACGTGGTCGTCAACCCGCCGAAGGAAATGGGTGGTTCCGGGTCCGGCACCAACCCGGAGCAGCTCTTCGCCGCCGGTTACAGCGCCTGCTTCCAGGGTGCGCTGGGCGTTGTCGCCCGCCAGGAGAAGGCCGACATCACCGGCTCGACGGTCACCGCCGAGGTCGGCATCGGCAAGAACGACGAGGGCTTCGGGATCATCGTCAAGATCACGGCGTCCATCCCGAACGTCGACGCCGCCACGGCCAGGGACCTGATCGAGAAGGCCCACCAGGTCTGCCCGTACTCCAAGGCGACCCGCGGCAACATCACGGTCGACCTCGCGGTCTGAGGTCGCGCTTCAGGCACGGCCGAGGCAGTACGCAACGGCCGAAGCAGCACGCACCACCGCGGCCGCACACGAGTGGGTCCGCACGCACGGCTGAGGGCCGCACCCCGTCCGGGGTGCGGCCCTCGGTGCGTGGTCAGCGCGTCAGCAGTGCCCGGCCGACCTGCGCGAACACACCCTTCGGGTGGTCACGGAACAACGGCTCCGTGCCGAACAGCACGACGGGCGCGCCCTTCGCCGTCGTACCGCTGACGACGGATGCCCGGCCCGCGGCCGCCTGCGGTCCGCCGCTGCCGTCCTCCGCCGCCCCCCAGTGGCCGGCCACCAGTGGATTGCCGGTGCCGTACGACTGCTCCGCCCGGACGCCTGCGCCGAGGCCGGTGAACCAGAGCGGGGAGTAGACGAAGGTGTGGGCCGGGGCGCCGCCGGTGAGCGCGCCGCCCCTGTTGGTCACCCGCACCACGCCGTTGGCGTCGCCGTTGCCCTCGACCGCCGTCGCCGGGATCAGCCCGGCCGCCGCGTTGAAGGCCGCACCGGCCGACCCGAGGCCGACCACGCCGACACCGCTCTCGGCGAACGCCTCCCGCGCGGCCGGCGTCAGCCGGCCGTGGTCGACGCCCGTCGACACGTACAGGACATCGGCACGGGACCAGTCGAAGCCCGCGTTCAGGGTGGCGGTCGACACCGGCACCACGTCGAAGCCCATCTCGCGCAGCGCGAACTGCTCGCCCGCCGTCACGGCGGCCGCGACCCGGGTGGGGGCGAGAGGCGCGGTCCCGCGCTCCTTCGTCGCCGAGAAGACGACGCCGAACCGGTCGGCGAGCACGGCCGCCGCCTTGCGCGCCGCCCCCGGCACGATCGCCGCACCGTCGGACGTCCGGCGCACCGCGACCCCCTGGGCCAGCAGCGTGTTGACGGCCGCGAGCTCCTTCGGGTCGTCCAGCCGCAGCTTCAGATCACCGCGCGGCGCGACATAGCCGGTCGGCGCGGCGGCGGCGACCGGACGCGAGACCACGTGCAGATCGCCCCGGGCGACCTTGTCCACCGTCGCGCCCCACAGCAGCCCGAGGCTCCAGCCCGAGATGTCGTACATGGTGGAGACGTCGGCGCTGATGTCCCGCCCCTCGGCCAGGATCACATTGGCCATCCCGCGCTTGGGCTGCCGCAGGTCGACGACGTACGACCCCGCCGGATAGGCCCGGCCCGCCAGCCGGAACGGGCGGACGGCACGCTCCACCCGGACGTCGTTGGCGACCAGGTGGTCCACCAGACGACCCGCGGCGACCGCAGAACGCTGTCCGCGTCCCGCCGGGATCACATACGCCCGCGGGAACGTCGTCGTGTAGACGTCCTCCGGCCCGATACCGGGCACCCCGGGCACGGTCTCGGAGGAGACCGGACGCTGGGCCTCTCCGGCCGCGCCGCGCCGGAACGTCTCGATCTGGTCGGCGATCACCGAGGCGCGGTGGCTGTTCGTGTACTCCAGGGTCGCCCGCATCGCCGCACCCGCGATCGCCGTGTTGATCGCCGCGCGACGGCGCAGCTCGGCGACCGGCAGGCTGTCGTACTGGGCGTTGTTGACGGTCATCGGGAACTCGATGGTGTGCGAGGCGACCGCGCCCTGGAAGGGCATGTACTGCGGTGTGAAGATGGGCGGCCAGTCGTCCCAGCCCTCCTTCTCGTCCCGGAAGGGGATCACGGCGGGCCGCACGCCGTCGGCGGGGGTGTAGCCGAGGCCGTTGACGGCCTTCTCCATGCCGAGCGCGTTGGCGTACGCGTTCTTCAGGAACAGGTCGTACTCGTAGTTCTCGCCGTGCGGCGGTGTCGTCGGCTCGATCAGCGTGCCGTTGACATAGCCGTGCAGGTCCAGCATCACGGCGGGCTGCTTGTCGATGGCGATCCGCCGGATCGCCCGCGACTCCGGCTGGGTCGCGGTGATGAAGTCGCGGTTCAGGTCGAAGCCGTTGGCGTTGGCGCGGGTTCCCGCGATCCGGCCGTCCGGGTTGGCGGTGACGTTCAGATGAACACGGTTCTTCGCGAGCAGCCCCGCGGTCTTCGCGTCCTTGGCCTTAGCCAGCTCCTCGATGAGCTTCAGGGCCGCGTCCGTGCCCTCCCACTCATTGCCGTGGATGTTGTTGTTGATGAACAGGGGAGTCTTGTACGAGGCCTTGATGTGCTTGTCCCGGGCGGCCGCGGCCGGGTTGTTCTCGATCCGTTCCCGCATGCGTTCCTGGTCGCGGGCCTGCCCGGAGCTCTCCGGCGCGGTGACGGTCACCAGATAGAGCTCGTGCCCGCCGGCGGAGTGTCCGGCGACCTCCACGCTCACCCGGTTGCCCAGCTTCTGGAGGGCGTTGAGCCGTGGCGCGAGCGAGTGGTACGGGGCGAGCCCCAATTTGATCGACTTGTCGGCGGGGTTGACGGGCGGCGCGTCGAGGACGGTCCGCCGCGGGTAGCCGGCGTCCTTCCGCAGCCCCGGCGTCGCGCGCTCCAGCGCTCGCAGCGCCCCGGCTCCCACGGGCGTGGAGTCCCGCGCGGTGTCCCGCCCGGCCCCTTCGCGTACGGGGTGCGGCCGCGGTTCGTCGCGTCCCGGCGCCGCGGACGCGGACAGGGGGCTGAGAAGCAGGGCTCCGAGGACGGCTGTACTGGTGGTGAACAGGACTGGTCTGAGGAGTGCCATGAACGGAGGGTCTACCGTGTCGCCGTGCCGGGGGCAACAGATGTCCGGAAGGTGATCGGCCGTTCGCCCCCTCCGCCGCGCGCCGTTCGCCCTCTCCGCCGCGCGCCGGGCGCCCGGCCTGTCCCTCCGGCGGACCGTTAGGCTGGACGTATGCGTGATCTGGTGGTCGGCTTCGGCTATTTGATGAAGGGCCAGCGCTGGGTCGCCGGACACGGCCGCTGGTTGGGCTTCGGGCTGCTGCCCGGCCTGGTGACCCTCGTGCTGTACGCGGGCGCCCTCGTCGGCCTCGGCTACGGCGCCGACGATCTGGTGGGCTGGGCGACACCGTTCGCCGACGGCTGGTCCTCGCCGTGGCTCGGGCTGCTGCGCGGCTTTCTGACCGCCCTCGTCTTCGCCTTCGGCCTGTTCGTCGCGGTGATCACCTTCACGGCCGTGACCCTGCTGGTGGGCCAGCCCTTCTACGAGTCGCTCTCCGAACAGGTCGACCGGAGCGAGGGCGGCCGGGTTCCCGAGTCGGGGCTGCCGCTGTGGCGTGAACTGTGGATCTCCGCCCGTGATTCGCTGCGGGTCGTGGCGCGTGTGGTGTTCTACGGGATTCTGCTGTTCGCGGCCGGCTTCCTCCCGGTCGTCGGGCAGACCGTCGTCCCGGTGCTCGGCTTCGCGGTCTCCGGGTTCTTCCTCGCCGAGGAACTCACCGCCGTGGCCCTCCAGCGCCGCGGCGTCGAACTGAAGGAGCGGCTGGTCCTGCTGCGGGGACGCCGGATGATGGTCCTCGGCTTCGGTGTGCCGCTCACGCTGGCGTTCATCGTGCCGCTCGTCGCGGTGTTCCTGATGCCTGGCGCGGTGGCGGGCGCGACGCTGATGGTGCGCGACCTGACGGGCACGGAGTCCGACGAGCCGTCACCGCGGTCCCCGGCCCCGTACAGCCTCGACAAGGACCGGGGTCTGAACGACGCCGGACGGGGCGGGTTCCGCGCCTGACGGCTGTGGGCCCCCAGGGTTCCGCTGCTGACCCTTTCGGGCTCTCAGGTCTTCGGCTGGGTGAAGCGGATGCTGTTGCCGAACGGGTCACGCAGGCCGCAGTCGATGCCGTACGGGCGTTCGGTCGGTTCCTCGGTGAACTCGACGCCCCTGTCCCGCAGCGTCTTGTACGTCCCGCGGCAGTCGTCCGTGCTGAGGATGAGGGAGCCGCCCATGGCGCCCTTGGCAACCAGCTCGCGGACCTGCTGAGCCGTCTCCTGCGACATCGCCGGAGGGCCGGGCCGCTCCAGCAGGATCTGCCGCTCCGGGTGGCCGGGGACGCTGACGGTCAGCCAGCGCATGAAGCCGAGGTCGACATCGGCGGCGACCTCCAGGCCGAGCGTGCCGACATAGAAGTCGAGGGCCTCGTCCTGGTCGAGGACGTAGATCTGTGAGTGCGTGATGGCGTTGAACATGTCCCTCACGCTACGGGCCGAGGCGGGCGAGAACTTATCCAGAACTGCTCGGTCCGGGGCGTACGCGCATGCCTGCCGGCCCGGGGCCGCCGCTCAGAGGACCGGCCGCGTCCACACCTTCGTGAAGCACGTCGGTACGTCCGCTGGCGCGGCCTCCTTGCGGTACGCCCTCGGCGACCGGCCGACGATGGCACGGAACGTGCGGCTGAAGGTTCCCGGGCTGCCGAAGCCGACCTCGAAGCAGATGTCCGTCACCCTGCGGTCGGTCTCCCGCAGCAGGTACATCGCCCGCTCCACGCGGCGCCGCTGGAGGTAGCGGTGCGGTGTCTCGCCGAACGTGGCCCGGAAGGTGCGCGCGAAGTGCGCCGGGGACACATGGGCGATCCGGGCCAGGGCGGGCACGTCCAGCGGCTGCGCGTACGCGCGGTCCATCGCGTCCCGTGCCCGCAGCAAGCGGCGGTTGGTCTCCTCCGCGGCGCGGCTCACGGCACCCTCACCCCGCTCACCGCGGTCAGCCGCAGGGCACACGAGCGGGGCGGGACCGGTACGGCACTCATGGTGCCACCGTCCGCAGCGACAGCTCGGCGAGCGCGAGCCCGGGAGCGCTCGACGCCGCCGTGGACAGCAGCGCGCCGTCCGGCCCCCACACCGCACTGTCGCCCGGGCACTCCCCGACGCCGCAGCGTCCCACCGCGTTGGCGAGCACCACATACAGACCGTTGTCCCGGGCGCGGACCGGATAGACCGTCGCGAACGAGTCGTTGCCCCTCTCCAGCGCCGAACTGGCCACATACACCTGACAGCCGTCCGCCCGCGCCCGCTCGGCGAGTTCCGGGAAGCGGTTGTCGTAGCAGATGGCCGTCGCGAAGCCGATGCCGTCCAGGGTGAACCGGCCGTCCTCCGAGCCCGCGTCGAAGACATCGTTCTCCGTGCCGTGCACCCGCTGCTTGTCGTAGCGCGTGAGCAGCTCGCCGTCCGGCCCGAGGACGAGCGAGGTGATGGCGGGCCTGCCGCCGGTCGTACGGACCGCCGCGTTGAGGACGGCGGCCGTGCCCCCCGTCCGGCACGCCTCCCGCACGGGGTCGAGCCGCGCGTCGTCCTCCGCGAGCACCAGAGAGGGGTCGGCGGCGAGGAGGTCGGGCTCGTACCCCGTCACCGCCAGCTCGGCGAAGACGACCAGCCGTGCGCCCTGCCCGGACGCCGTGTGGACGAGGTCCCGCACGGCGCGCACATTCGCGCCGATGTCACTGGGGACGGAGCGGAACTGCGCGGCGGCAATCTTCATACGGCCATCATCACCGCCCGGCGGCAGCCCGCACCACGCCTTTCCCGCACCCGGGCGGCCCCGGGTGACGCCCCGCCGGGCCGGGGCGGGGGAGGGGGCCCCTTCAGGAGGACATCAGGAGGCGCCGGCCGCGACCCGGATGATCTCCCGCACCTGCGCGATGATCTCCAGCCGGTTCTTCACGAACACCGGGTCCGTGATCTCCGTCGTGTTGCCCGCGTCGAACTGGAGGACCGGGGTGTGCACATGCCCGCCGGGGATCTTCAGCCCCAGCCTGTCCCGCAGCAGCGTCGCCCGGTAGGCGATCTCGTTCGAGAGGTAGTCGCCGCCGCCGCCCGCCCGCGCGGTCGAGCCCGGTGTCGGGCCGTCCGGCCGGGCCACGGGCGTCGTGGAGCCGGCCGGGATCTCGGTGACCGCCGTGTTGTCGAAGACCGGGAAGGGTCCGGTCTTCGCGGCCACGATCGCCGTGTACGGCAGGGTCGTCGTCGTCCACTGCGGCTGCGTCGCCGGATCGCTCACCGGCACCGTCTCGGTGCGCGAGACGTTCAGGTTGTCGCCGAAGCCTCCCCGCCACGCCCCGTTGGTCCGCTCGATGTCGATCCGGCCCACGCGCCCCTGGCTGACCGTGGTGAACAGGTCCGCCTTCGGCAGCTGCGCGCGCAGGGTGCGCTCGACCGTGCCGTCCGCGAAGTCCTGCCAGCGCACCGGGTAGACCGCCGTCTCGATACGGGCCGGGCCGTCCGCCGTACGGATCCACGTCCCGTCCAGCGCGAGCGCCGTCGCCCCGGACGGGTTGCTGATGCGGATGTCCCGGTCGAGCGTGAAGGGGTCGAAGCCCGTCATCACGATGCGCTTGACGTTCTTGGCCGCCGGGAGGTTCATCGAGTCCTGGCCGCGCGAGGAGCGCTCCAACCGGTCGAGGAGCCGGTCTCGCTGAGCCGTCGTCAGCCCGAAGTCGGGCTCCCACTGCCCGAGTTCCCGTGTCATCGCGAGCCGCGCCCAGTACAGCGGCCGGTCGTCGTCCCGGCTCAGGTCGCCGCGCACCGGACCCCGCCCCTGCGCCCGGTCGACTGCGCGGTCCCACAGCGAGGAGGCGTGCCGTACGACGGCCCGCTCGGCCTGCCGGTACGACCGCGCGTGGCCGAGCGCCCCGGCGAACTGCGGTGCCACCGTGTCGAATCCGCTGCGCCGCAGAATCTCCTGCGGCACCGCCCGGTCCAGCCGGGCCTCCTCCACGGTGACCGCCGCGGGAGCGGGTTCGGCGGCGACGAGCGGCGGAGCCGCGAGGGCGAGGGTCAGGGCGGCGGCGCCAACTATGGTCACTCGCGCACGTATCCGGGACACGGCATTCCTTCCGGCGGGGGTCGCGGAAATACCACCACAGGAGTGCTGCCCTGGCTACCGCCTCATTCCGGCCGCACCGGCCCCAACAGTCGCAGAGACTCCCGAACGCCCCCGGCCCGTCCTTGCGACCTCGCCCGCCGAAGCCCGGCTGCCGGCCGCTCAGGACATGCGGCCGCTCCCCGGTCCCCGGACGATCGGGCCGAGGTGCGGGCCGGGCAGCGGACGGGCCGCTCCGGTACGGGTCCGGCGCAGGTCCGTCCGTCCATCGTGTCCGCCAACACCAACGACACGGTCCACGCGATCGCCGAACGAGCGGCAGAAATGGTCCGGGCAGGTGCGTGACCGGGCCGGCGCGTGCGGGCCCGGCCGGGGAGTTCGCCGTCGACGCCCGCCGTAAGGAACGTGCTCGGCGGCCCCCGCGCGCAGTCCGGCCGTCCTCCGCGAGGCCGGGGTCCCCGACCGGTCAGACCGGCGGACGCACCGCGGTGATGTTGCGGTACGCGATCTCGGCGAGCCGCTCCTGACCGTTCTTGCTCGGGTGGAACCAGTCCCACCGGCTCAACTGGTCGCCGCTGAACCGGTAGTCGAAGACGGCCCCGCCGTCGTAACGGCAGCGCCTGTCCTTGGCGCACACGTCCCTCAGCACGCCGTTGTACGCCTTCACCCGGTCCTGTACCTCGGTCCGACGCTGCTGCGCCTGCACACTCTCGTCCTCGGCGTCGCCCAGCATCGTGGCGCAGATCCCCAGCTTCCAGATCTGCCGGCCCAGCGGATTGGCCCGCCCGGTCGACCACAGCCGCTTCAGGTCGGGCACGCTGGAGACGTAGACCTGGGACTTGGGCGCGGAGCGCCGCAGTTCCCGCAGCGCTCCGGTGAAGGACGTACGGAACTCCTCGACCGGCGTCATGCTCGCCGTGGTGTCCGCGCAGGCGTCGTTCGCGCCGACCATCACCGTCACCAGTTCCGGCTTCCTGGCCGCCGCCCGGGTCATCTGCGCGGGCAGATCGGAGACCTCCGCGCCGGAACGGGCGTAGTTCCAGGCGCGCTCGGCGACGGCGGGCGCGCCCATCAGCCGCAGCGCGAGGCTGTTCACCGTGGCGTCGGAGCCGGTCGCCCAGGACACCTCGGGACAGTCGGAGAGCACCACACAGGCGTCGAAGCCCCGGGTGATGGAGTCGCCCACGGCGGCGATCGAGTCCGGGCTGCGGTCCCACACAGGGGTGGGTGAGGGCCGCCGTTTGGCGGGTGAGCCGTTCGCCCGATTGTCCGACGAGGAGTCACATCCGGTCAGGACGCCGGTCGACAGGAGCACGACGGCCGTCAGTGCCGCCGCCGCTGTACGCACACGGCGGCCTCGTACGGTCTCGCGCATCCCCGTTTCCCCTCCGTATCACCCGTACATGGCGTCCTCGCGGGTGAAAGCTTGGTGCGTACGGCCCCCAGGACCGACATTACGTCACCCCTCGGCCGCCCGCTCGCGGTAGCTTTTCCCCGTCGACCAGAGGCCGCGTGCCCATCGGCCCCGGTAAATTACATCACGTCACATGGTGTCCCTTTTGTGGAGATTAACTCCTGATGCTGTTTACTGAGGCCGCTGGGAATGGCGATCCTCGTCCCACTCTGGAGGTCCCGGTGACGACACGTGGCGTTCTGTACGTTCACTCAAGCCCCCGTGCACTGTGCCCGCACGTCGAATGGGCGGTCGCGGGTGTACTCGGTGTACGGGTCCAGCTCGACTGGATCAGACAGCCCGCATCCCCCGGCACCTGGAGAGCCGAGTTCTCCTGGCGGGGCGAGGTGGGAACCGCCTCGAAGCTGGCGTCCGCGCTGCGGGGCTGGCAGCTGCTGCGCTTCGAGGTGACGGCCGAGCCGTGCGCGAAGGCGGAGGGCGAGCGGTACAGCGCCACGCCCGACCTCGGCATCTTCCACGCCGTCACCGGCATGCACGGCGACATCCTGATCCCCGAGGACCGGCTGCGGGCGGCGCTCGCGCGATCCGTCCAGGGTGAGACGGATCTGGAGGCGGAGATCGCGAAGCTGCTGGGCAAGCCGTGGGACGACGAGCTGGAGCCGTTCCGGTACGCGGGCGAGGGCGCCCCGGTCCGCTGGCTGCACCAGGTGGTCTGAGCCCGCAGCGCACCCGTCCGCGCGGGAGAGCGCCCCGCGCAACCGTCCGCGCACGAGAACGACCGAGGCCCGGCCCCCCGAGGGGGGCCGGGCCTCTTGGTTGTGACGGGCGGTCAGACCGTACGGAACGCCAGGACCACGTTGTGGCCGCCGAAGCCGAACGAGTTGTTGATCGCCGCGATCGTGCCCTCCGGGAGCGCACGCGGCTCGCCGCGCACGATGTCCGCGTCCACCGCCTCGTCCAGGTCGTCGACGTTGATCGTCGGCGGGGCCGTGCGGTGGTACAGCGCCAGGACCGTCGCGACGGTCTCGATGCCGCCGGCGCCGCCCAGCAGGTGACCGGTCATCGACTTCGTGGCGGACACCGCCACATGGTCGAGGTCCGCGCCGAGGACCTGGCGCAGCGCCTTGACCTCGGCCACGTCGCCCTGCGGCGTCGAGGTGGCGTGCGCGTTCAGGTGCACGACCTCCGCGGGCTTGAGGTCCGTCGTCTCCAGCAGGTTGCGCATGGCGGCGGCGATACCGCGGCCCGTCGGCTCCGGCTGCGCGATGTGGTGGCTGTCCGCGGATAGACCCTGGCCCAGCACCTCGCAGTAGACCTTGGCGCCACGCTTCGCGGCGTGCTCCGCCGATTCGAGGATGACGACGCCGGCGCCCTCACCGAGGACGAAGCCGTCGCGGGCCGTGTCGTACGGACGCGACGCCTTCTCCGGCTCGTCGTTGTTCTTGGACATCGCCATCATGTTGGCGAACGCGGCGACCGGCAGCGGGTGGATCGCCGCCTCGGTGCCGCCGGCCACGACCACGTCGGCGCGGCCGGTGCGGATCATCTCCACCGCGTAGCCGATCGCCTCGGCGCCGGACGCACACGCGGACACCGGGGTGTGCACGCCCGCCTGGGCGTTCACCTCCAGGCCGACGTTGGCGGAGGGCCCGTTGGGCATGAGCATGGGCACGGTGTGCGGGGAGACGCGGCGTACGCCCTTCTCCTTGAGCACGTCGTACTGGTCCAGCAGAGTCGTTACGCCGCCGATGCCGGAGGCGATCACGGTGCCCAGCCTGGCGGGGGCGATGCTCTCGTCCTCGCCCGCCTGAGCGGTGAAGCCGGCGTCCGCCCATGCCTCGCGGGCCGCGATCACCGCGAACTGCGCGGAGCGGTCCAGCTTGCGGGCGAGCGGGCGCGGCAGGACCTCGCCGGGGTCGACTGCCGCGGGCGCGGCGATCCGGACCGGGAGTTCGGCGAAGCGTTCGCCTTCGAGCGGCTTCACTCCGGAGCGCCCGGCGAGCAGACCTTCCCAGGTCGATGCGCTGTCGCCACCCAACGGTGTGGTTGCGCCGATACCGGTGACGACCACGGTGCGATTGGTCGAGCTCACAGGAATTCTTTCTCCACGTGTAGGGGGTGCTGAATGTTCACGACGCCACGGTCAGGTGGCGACAGGCGCGTCTCAGGCTCAGGCCTGGTGCTTCGCGATGTAGTCCGCGGCGTCGCCGACGGTCTTCAGGTTCTTGACGTCGTCGTCCGGGATCTTGACGTCGAAGCGCTCTTCGGCGGCGACGACGACCTCGACCATGGACAGCGAGTCGACGTCCAGGTCGTCGGTGAAGGACTTGTCCAGCTGGACGTCCTCGACCGGGATGCCGGCGATCTCGTTGACGATCTCCGCGAGACCGGTGACGATCTCGTCCTGAGTGGCGGCCATGTGGCGCTCCTTCGGTGTGAATCAGAGGGTTGATCTGGGCGGTGCCCGGAAGATCCGGTTGCCTAGGGGAGGGTAACGACCGTGGCTGCGTAGACGAGACCCGCCCCGAAGCCGATGACGAGCGCCGTGTCGCCGCTCTTGGCCTGCCCGGTCGCCAAAAGCCGCTCCATGGCGAGCGGGATCGAGGCGGCCGAGGTGTTGCCGGTGGTCTCCACATCACGGGCGACCGTGACGTGCTCCGGCAGCTTGAGGGTCTTCACCATCGAATCGATGATCCGCATATTGGCCTGGTGCGGGATGAAGACGTCCAGGTCGGCCGAGGTGATCCCGGCCGCGTCCAGCGCCTGCTGGGCGACCTTCGCCATCTCGAACACGGCCCAGCGGAAGACCGCCTGGCCCTCCTGCGTGATGGCGGGGAACTTGATCTCGCCCTTGGAGTCGAGCGGCAGCTGCGACACGTCACCGATACGGAAACGGTCCCACGACACGGTCTGCTTGATCGTCCCGGCCTTGTCGCCCTCGGAACCCCAGACCGTCGGACCGATCTCCGGCTCCTCGGAAGGGCCCACGACGACCGCGCCCGCGCCGTCACCGAACAGGAAGGCCGTCGCGCGGTCCTCCAGGTCGGTCAGGTCGCTGAGCCGCTCCACGCCGATCACCAGGACGTACTGGGCGGAGCCTTCCACGACCATGCCCTTGGCGAGGGTCAGTCCGTAGCCGAAGCCGGCGCAGCCCGCGGAGATGTCGAAGGCCGCGGCCTTCGCCGTGCCGAGCCGGTCGGCGATCTCGGTGGCGATGGCCGGGGTCTGGCTGAAGTGCGAGACGGTCGAGACGACCACCGCGCCGACCTGCTCGGCGGTGATCCCCGCTTCCGCGATCGCCTTGCCGGACGCCTCGATCGACATCGCGGCGACGGTCTCCTCGTCGGAGGCCCAGTGCCGGGTCGCGATGCCGGAGCGGGAGCGGATCCACTCGTCGGAGGAGTCGATCGTCTCGAGGATCACCTCGTTCGGCACGATCCGGATGGGGCGGTAGCCGCCGACACCCATGATCCGCGCGTACGGGGCGCCCTTGCTGGGCTTGATCTTCGACATGCTCTACGGCTCCTTGTCAGGCTGCTGAGTGCTCGGCGACGAGCGTGCGGGCCGCGTCGAGATCGTCGGGGGTCTTGAGGGCAAGCGTCCGCACGCCCGGCAGCGCGCGCTTGGCCAGACCGGTGAGCGTGCCGCCGGGGCACACCTCGATCAGCGCCGTCACACCGCGCTCCTTGAACGTCTCCATGCACAGGTCCCAGCGGACCGGGTTGGCCACCTGGCCGACCAGCCGCTCGACGACCTCGCCGCCCGTGGTGACGACCGCGCCGTCGCGGTTGGAGACGTACGGCAGGGTCGGGTCGGAGACCGTGAGCGACTTCGCGGCCTCGGCGAGCTTGTCGACCGCAGGCGCCATGTGGAGCGTGTGGAAGGCGCCGGCGACCTGGAGGGCCACGACGCGGCGAACGCCCTCGGGCTTGTCCGCCTCGAGCGCGGCGAGTTGCTCCATCGTGCCGGCGGCCACGATCTGACCACCGCCGTTGACGTTCGCCGGGGTCAGTCCGAGCTTCTCCAGGTGCGGCACGGTGACCTCGGGGTCGCCCCCGAGCAGTGCCGACATACCGGTCTTGGTGATGGCCGCGGCATCCGCCATCGCCAGGCCGCGTGTCCGTACGAAACCGAGCGCGGCCGCGTCGTCGATGACGCCGGCGAACGCGGCAGCGGTGATCTCGCCGACGCTGTGGCCCGCGACGGCGCCGGGCGACACGTCACCGAGCGCGGACGCCGACAGCAGACCTGCGGCGACCAGCAGCGGCTGGGCGACGGCGGTGTCGCGGATCTCGTCCGCGTCGGCCTTCGTGCCGTAGTGGGCGAGGT
Organism: Streptomyces sp. NPDC096193; assembly: GCF_040302905.1. NCBI lineage: Bacteria > Bacillati > Actinomycetota > Actinomycetes > Kitasatosporales > Streptomycetaceae > Streptomyces > Streptomyces sp. NPDC096193. The sequence continues at coordinate 52,743 of NZ_JBEOSJ010000019.1, forward strand.
CGAGTCCGATGGCCTCCGACCAGGCCGCGATGCGGTCGGCGGCGCCGGGGAGTTCGAGCCAGGGGGTCAGAAAGCCGGGCGTCTGAGCGCCTTGGCCGGGAGCGACGAGTACGAGCACCCTCACACTCTCTCTTGTATACGGCTCCGGACGCCCGTGGGGACAGGGACGAAGAACCGTCAGGGGAATTGTCGGTGTCCCACAAAAGTCTAGGACTGGGTATCCCCGTCGGCCAGACGCCCCAGGATGAGGGCGATCCGCAGTGTGAAAGCGGAGCGTACATCGGAGGGCGACCAGCCGGTGACGTCTGTCACACGTCGCAGCCGGTAGCGGACGGTGTTGGGGTGGACGAACAGCATCCGCGCCGCGCCTTCGAGGCTACTCGCCTGCTCCAGATAGACACTCAGAGTTTCCAGAAGTGCCGAGCCCGCTTCTTCCAGCGGTCTGTAGATCTCCTCCACCAACTGCACGCGAGCGGCGGGGTCGGAGGCGATCGCGCGCTCCGGCAGGAGATCGTCCGCGAGCACCGGGCGCGGCGCGTCCTGCCAGGCGGAACACGCCTTGAGGCCCGCGGCGGCGGCCTGGGCGGATCTGGTCGCGGCCAGCAGGTCGGGCACGACGGGCCCGGCGACCACCGGACCGGCGGCATAAGGCCCGATCAGAGCCTTGGCGACCTGGAGCGGGTTGTCGCTGCCGCCCGCGATGACGACGAGCCGGTCACCGAGCACGCCGGTCAGGACCTGGAGCTTGGCGTGCCGGGCCGCCCGGCGGATGGCCTCCACGGTCAGTTCGCTGTCACCGTCCGGCGCGGTGCCGAGGATGACGCACACATGCTCGGGCGAGTTCCAGCCGAGCGCCGCCGCGCGGGAGACGGCGCCCTCGTCGGCCTCCCCGGACAGCACGGCGTTGACCACGAGGGACTCCAACCGGGCGTCCCACGCGCCACGGGCCTCGGCGGCCTGCGCGTACACCTGGGCCGTCGCGAAGGCGATCTCGCGGGCGTAGACGAGGAGCGCCTCGCGCAGCACGGACTCGTCGCCCGGCGCGGCGACCTCCTCGATCGCCGTCTCCATGACCTCGATGGTGGTGCGCACCATTTCGACGGTCTGGCGCAGCGTGATGGCCCGGGTCAGCTCGCGCGGGGCGGTGCCGAAGACGTCGGTGGAGATGGCCTGCGGGGTCTCCGGGTGCCGGAACCACTCGGTGAACGCGGCGATACCGGCCTGGGCGACCAGGCCGATCCACGACCGGTTCTCGGGCGGCATCGCCCGGTACCACGGCAGCGTCTCGTCCATGCGTGCGATGGCGTTCGCGGCCAGCCGGCCGGAGGACTGCTCCAGTCGGCGCAGGGTCGCGGTGTGCGGATGAGGGGCGTTCGCTGCAGGTTCGGGCACGGGACAAGACTGCCTTATCAGGACGCGGGCGCTGAGTGGCGGGGTTCGTTGTCCTGCGCCGGGGGCCTTGGGAGCGCGGCTACCGTGGATCCGTGATTGACGTACGGCGCTCCGCCGACCGCTACCGCGGCGGCGCACCCGGATCGGGCATCGAATCCCTGCACGCCTTCTCCTTCGGGCGCCATTACGACCCCGACAACCTCCGCTTCGGCGCGATACTCGCCTGCAACGAGGAGCGGCTGCGACCCGGCGCCGGCTTCGACGAGCATCCGCACAGTCACACCGAGATCGTCACCTGGGTCGTCACGGGCGAGCTGACCCACCGCGACTCGCAGGGACACGCGACGGTCGTACGCCCTGGGGACGTCCAGCGGCTCAGCGCGGCGGGCGGGGTGCGGCACGTCGAGCGCAACGACGGCGACGAGGACCTGGTCTTCGTGCAGATGTGGCTCGCGCCGCTGGCACCGGGAGGGGACCCGTCGTACGAGATCGTCCACGGCATCGCCGACTCGACGCCGTACGCGCTGCCCGAGGCGGGCGCGATGCTGCATGTCCGCCGGCTGTCCGCCGGTGAACGCAGCGCGGTTCCGGATGCGGCGGCGGTGTACGTGCACGTGGTGCGCGGTGAAGTGCGGCTGGAGAAGGCGGAGTTGGGCCCGGGTGATTCGGCGCGGGTCACGGACGCCGAGGACTTGGAGCTCACGGCGGGGGAGGGGGCGGCGGAGGTCCTGGTCTGGGAACTGGGCTGAGCGGCGGGTCCGGCGCCCCTGAGGGCGTGTTCCGCGGCCACGGGTCGGCGGTGAGCGTCGCCGGCTCCCGTACGGCCGCACGGTCGCGGAGCCTGCCGCGTGTCTGGTGGAACGCGTCGGGCATGCCGCGCGCACCCGCGCCCGGCCTGCGCGCACGGCCTGCGGGATCAGGGCCTCGATGTCTCGGCATCCGGGGATGCTACGGGCCCGTCACAGGCTGCTGATGAACGACCGCCAGGCGTCGGCGCCGAGGACAAGGACGGGGCCGGTGGGGTTCTTGCTGTCCCGGACGGGGACGGCGGCGGGGCAGCCGTCGGCGACCTCGACGCATTCGCCACCGGTGTTGCCGCTGTAGCTGGACTTACGCCAGGTGGCGCCGCCGGTGACGGTGCACTCGACGCATTCGCCGCCGTTGGTGCCGCTGTAAGACGACTTACGCCACTGCGCTCCGGTCAGATCATGACTGGTCCCCATAGCGTTCCTCCATCACACGAGCGATCAATACAGCCGAGTCCTCGGGGGAGAGGGCTGTGGCCTGCAAGCGAGCGTAACCGACCGAACGCTCCCTGATCACTGGCGGATTGGCAGTCATGTGCCCCTGCTGATAGCTGTCCACGTACAGCAGATCGGGATCGTCGTCGAACCTGAGCAGAGTGAACGTGCCCATCATTCCTGTGTGCTGGCCGACGGTGAAGGGGAGCACCTGGATTTGCACCCACGGGTTCTGTCGGAAGTCCAACATGCGCGCCAGTTGCTTGCGCATGACCTCACGCCCACCGACCTCCTGGAGCAGTGCGGCTTCGCTCATCACGACCCAGAGAGCGGGAGGCTCCTCACGCCGCAGGATCCGCTGGCGTTCCAACCGTGCGGCAACCAACTCATCGACTCGGCAGGGATGGTCGACGCCGAGCAGCGCCCGCGCGTACTCCTTCGTCTGCAACAACCCGTACACCAACTGCGCCTGGTAGGTGGAGATGTACGCCGCCTTCGCCTCCATCTCCGCGTACGGCTGGAACCAGTTGGGCAGCTGGCTGCGCAGGACCAGGCCGGCCAGGCGGGAGAACACCCCGTCCGTGCCGAGGGCCGCGTCCACCCGTTCGGAGAAGTCGCGGGTGGGGACCTTCTTCGTCGTCTCGATCTGGCCGATGAGCGAGCCCGTGCAGAAGATGATCTCACCCAACTGGCCCTGTTTGAGCCCATGGGCCTCGCGCTGGCGGCGCAGTTCCCAGCCGTAGTAGTCGAGCGGCGAAGCGCTGGGGTCGAGTGACTGGATGTTGGCCACGGGGGCACCTCCGGCCTGCAACGCCTCGCGGCGTTCGTTCGGTTCGTAGCCGAGCGTAACCGCCGCATCGCACGCTGGTGACATGAATCACGTAACCGATCCGCAGGCGACCGAGACCGCCGCCCGGTACCGCACCGACTTCGCCGTGGCCGAGCACTCGGCCCGGCATCTGCGGCGCATCCTGCGGTCCTACCTCGGCGGCTCCGGGCTGCTCGGCGTGGCCGACGCCGCCGAGTTGGCGCTCACCGAGCTGATCGCCAACGTCGTACGGCATGTCCCCGGCCGCCGCTGCCGCACCTGCATCCTTCTGCGGGCCGACGGCGTGCGCGTGGAGGTGTCCGACGACTGCCCGAAGCTGCCCGAGCCGGCCGTGCCCGACGAACTGGCCGACGGTGGACGGGGGTTACTGCTGGTCGAGGCGGTCACCGACCGGTGGGGCGTGCAGCCGCACGCCGGCGGACAGGGCAAGACCGTGTGGTTCGAGTGTCTCACCTCACCGGACGACCGGCCGGGCAGGCTCAGCCGCGCAACTCCGCCAGGACCGCGTCCGTGAACGGCGGCCATGCCTCGATCGCCCACGGCCCGAACGGGCGGTCCGTGAGGACCACGCACGCCGCCTGCGCGTCCGGGTCGATCCAAAGGAACGTGCCTGCCTGGCCGAAGTGGCCGAAGGTGCGGGGCGAGGACGAACTACCCGTCCAGTGCGGTGACTTGCCGTCGCGGATCTCGAAACCGAGACCCCAGTCGTTCGGCTTCTGGTTCCCGTAGCCGGGCAGAATGCCCGACAGGCCCGGATGGACGACCGTCATCGCCTCCAGCACGGTCCGCGCGTCCAACAGCCGGGGCGCCTGCACTTCGGCGGCGAAGCGCACCAGGTCGTCCACGGTCGAGGTGCCGTCCTTCGCCGGGGAACCGTCGAGCGTCGTCGCCGTCATCCCCAGCGGCTCCAGCACCGCCTGGCGCAGATACTCCGGGAAGGGGATCTCGGTGGCCTTGGCGACATGGTCGGCGAGCTGCTCGAAGCCGGCGTTGGAGTAGATCCGGCGTGTGCCGGGCGCCGAGGTCTGCTTGTGCTCGTCGAAGGCGAGCCCGGAGGTGTGGGCGAGCAGATGGCGCACCGTGGACCCCTCGGGCCCCGCAGGCTCGTCGAGTTCGACCGCGCCCTCCTCGTACGCCACGAGCACCGCATAGGCGGCGAGCGGCTTGGTGACCGACGCGAGCGGGAAGCGCTGCGCGACCGGGCCGTGCGAGCCGGCGACGGTTCCGTCCGCTCGGACGACGGAGGCCGCCGCGGTCGGTACGGGCCAGTTCTCGATCTTCGCCAGGCTCTGCATGTCTGCGAGCCTAGCCGCGTGTCCGCCGGGGCCGCCGGGCGGGCGTCACACCGACCGCCCGGCGACCGTTTCCGCGTCCCCGGGGGACAGCAGCAGACCGGAGGCCGCGATGAGCGCCACCACGCCCGACAGCACGAACAGCGCGCGCGAGGGACCCCAGGGCACCATCGCGTGCCGGCCAGCCCGCCCAGGAACATGCCCGCGACGGTGGCGACGGGCCGGACGAACCGGATCTCCCGCCCTCTCGACGCCGTCGTGCCGGGGACCAGCAGGGTGCCGATCAGGGTCACCAGCGGGATCTGGATGAGCAGCGTCGTCATCCCGGTGATCGGGGCCCGCACCACCCCGATGTTGCGGAGACCCATCGCCAGGGCGACCGGCCCGATCACGGCGTAGCGCTGCCCGGAGGACACGGAACCGTCCCCGGGCCAGCCGAGGGCCACCACCGCCGCCACGGCAAGCAGGACCGCTTCGGCCGCCAGCGTATGGGGGAGCCAGAACGGGCGACGCCGGCGGAGCAGTCTGATCAGCGCGCTGCCGCAGACCACACCGAGGACGAACGCGGCCGGCGACACGGTCGAGGGGACGGCCGACGGGATGTCGCTCGTGCCGCCGAGGGCGAAGGCAAGGAACAGCAGGTTCCCGGTCGCCAGCGCGGTGAAGACATGGCCGAGGACCAGGAAACTGAGGGCGTCGACCGCACCCGTCGTCATGGACAGGAGGGACAGGGCCCCCGAGCACGGCCCGCTCCCGGAAGTCCGTCAACGCGGACCGGGCCCGAGGAGCCGCCGCGGCATCGGATCATCGTGCACGGCTGGCTCCTGACGGGGTCTCCGGTCGCGCCCCGGCTCCTGTGCCGTGGCCTCCCGATCTTGCCCCGGCCGGGCCGTACCGCCGGGGACGACACCGTGTGCCCGCCCCCCCGGCAGCCCTAAAGGGTGAGCCGCATCGCGGGATCGGGGGTCCGGGCGAAGCCCAGCGAGGTGTAGAGCGGCTCGCCCTCGGAGGAGGCCCGCAGGTCGATCTTGCGTACGCCGCGCTCCTGGAACCAGGCCAGCAGCGCCTCCATACAGGCGCGGGAGTGGCCGCGCCTGCGCATGTCCGCGTCGGTGGCGACACTGAAGACGTAGCCGCTCACACCCTCCGGGTTGCCGGGTCCGCCGAGCCGGTGCTCAATGATGCCGACGGCGCAGGCCGCGAGCCCGTCCGGCCGGTCGACGACGAACGCCGTCAGATCGCCGTCCGGCTCGGCGAGCCGGGCCCGCAGGGTCGCGACGGCCGCGGGCTGCCAGCTGACGTCGGGGTTCGGGCCGTGGCACGAGTCCTGCATGACCTTGCGGAGGCGGACCAGCTCCAGGGCGTCTTCGGCGGTTGCGCGACGGGCGGCAGTCATGGGGCGACGCTAGTTCGGTCACCGGGAAATCTGCCATCGGATTCTGCTTGCCTGGAGTGCACTCGAAGGTTTTAGCGTGGAGGTATGACGCTGATCGAGAGCACTCCCGTACGGACGGATATCTGCAAAGCGGCTCCCCGCGCGCATCCGCGCCCCGAGGGGCAGGACCGCTACACGATCAGCGAGGTCGCCGCCTTCACCGGACTCACCGCGCACACCCTGCGCTGGTACGAGCGGATCGGGCTGATGCCGCATGTCGACAGGTCGCACACCGGACAGCGGCGCTTCAGCAATCGCGACCTCGACTGGCTCGCCTTCGTCGGCAAGCTGCGGCTGACGGGAATGCCGGTCGCGGACATGGTCCGGTACGCCGAGATGGTGCGGGCCGGCGAGGAGACCTTCGATGCCCGGCAGGAACTGCTGGAGCAGACCCGGCGCGACGTCCTCGCGCGGATCGCGGAACTCCAGGACACCCTCGCCGTGCTGGACCACAAGATCGAGTTCTACGCGGGCGCCCACCGGGCGCCGGAGAGGGGCTGAACCCTGATGAGCACCACCAAGATCGAACAGGTTCGCCTCGGGGCCGAGGGCCCGCTGGTCGGCGTGCAGGGCCTGGGCTGCATGGGCATGAGCGAGTTCTACGGCGACACCGACGAGACGGCCGCCCGCGACACCCTGGAAGCGGCGCTGGAAGGAGGTGTCACGCTCTTCGACACGGCCGATGTGTACGGGCGGGGCGCCAACGAGGAGTTCCTCGCGCCCTTCTTCGGCGCGCACCGCGACGAGATAACCCTGGCCACCAAGTTCGCCATCGAGCGGACCGACGACCCGCAGTACCGGGCTGTGCGCAATGACCCCGCGTACATCCGCCAGGCCGTCGACGCGAGCCTGACGCGGCTGAAGACCGAGGTGATCGACCTGTACTACATGCACCGCCGCGACCCGGGCGTACCGCTCGCCGAGTCCGTCGGCGCGATGGCCGAACTCGTCGCCGCGGGCAAGGTCAGGCACCTCGGACTGAGCGAGGTCACCGGACCCGAACTGCGCGAGGCGCATGCCGTGCACCCGATCGCCGCCCTCCAGTCGGAGTGGTCGCTGTTCAGCCGGGACGTGGAGCGCAGCGCGGTGGGTGCGGCGGCCGAGCTGGGTGTCGCGCTGGTGCCGTACTCGCCGCTCGGACGCGGATTCCTGACGGGCGCCTTCGCCGACGCCGCGAAGGAGCTGTCGCAGAGCGACTTCCGCCAGTACCAGCCCCGGTTCACCGGGGACAACGCCCGGAACAACGCGGCGCTGCTCGAACCGGTCCGCAAGATCGCCGAGGCGCGCGGCGCGACCCTCGGACAGGTGGCACTGGCCTGGGTGCAGCAGCAGTCCCGGGTGCACGGGCTGCCCGTGGTCCCGATCCCGGGCACCCGCAAGGCATCCCGGCTCCAGGAGAACCTCGGGGCGACACGGCTGACGCTCACCGACGAGGAACTGGCCCAGCTGGAGCCGATCGCCGGCCAGGTGGCGGGGGACCGCTACCCGGACATGTCGTCGACCTCGGCGGCGCGCGAGGTCTGACCCTCCTCGCGTGCGCCTTCGCCGGCTACGCGAGGCCCAGAGCGAACACGGCGAAGCCCGCCGCGAGCAGCCCCGCTGCCGCGCGGCGGGCTCTCGTCGTCTTGGTCCACGGCGCCTCGAACCGGCGCGCGTACCGGCCGATGAGGACCAGCAGACCGGCGAACAGCGGCAGCCAGGCAAGCCGGGCGAGGATCCAGCCGAGCGAGTCGGGCGTGGTCGTCAGACCGGGCACGGCACCGGCGAACGATGCCGGGACCGCCGCCGCTAGCATCGCCGTCTGGTGCCAGCACAGGATCGTCATCGCCGACAGGTTGACGACCACGACCGGGGCCCAGAGCGCGGGCCGCGTCAGCAGCCGGGCGATCCGGTCGCGCAGCAGGATCGCGGCGCCGCTCTGGGCCGAGGCCAGGGCGAGCACCAGCAACGACGGCGGATGGGAGTTGGTGCGGGTCTCGCCCGGCACACCGACCATCGACGCCGGGTAGTCGAAGACGAGCAGCAGCACGGTGAAGAGCGCCGCACCGCCGACGAGCAGGACCCGGGCGTGCCGGTGGCCCAGGCGTCCCTCGCCCCAGCTGACCCCGAGTTGGTACGCGAAGAGCCAGCCCGGAAGGATGTTGAGGACGCTCAGCCAGGACGGCACGGCGTCGGCGTACGGCCCGTAACGCAGGACGTCCACGACGGCGACACTCGCGAGCAGCGGGGCCGCCGCCCATGCGCCGAGGCGGCGGGCGAGGCGCACGCAGCACGGGGTCAGCGCCGTCACCACGGTGTAGACGCCGACGAACCACAGGGGTTGGACGACCAGCGTCGAGCCGGTGCGCAGTGTCGTGCCGGGCACGCCGAGCCCGTACAGGACGGGGATCATCGCGGCCCAGACGGCCGTGACTCCGAGCACCGGCCGTCCGAGGCGGGCGATGCGCTGCTTGAGCCACTGGGCGGTGGAGCCCGGGCGGCGGTGGTACGAGAGCACGGACGCGTAGCCGCCGACCAGGAAGAAGATGCCGAGCATCTGCAGCACCCAGCTGACCGGGGCGAAGAAGCCGAAGGCGGTGAGTGGGCTGGCGTTGTGCAGGGCGCCGTCGGCGTCGAGGGTGAAGCCGCCGAGCAGCCAGTGGCCGGTCGGCACGGCGAGCAGGGCGCACGCTCGCAGCCCGTCAACGGCACGGTCGCGGTGGGCGGGCGTGCGGGCCTCGATCTTCTCGGCGAGTCTCATCGGACGTCTCCTTCGTGCCCTGCGGACGCCGCACGGCCGGTGGCGATGGCGGCGAAGTGCCGGAGCGAGTCGGTGCCGGGGGCGAAGTAGCCGGTGTGCCCCTCGGCCCGCTCGGCGGGAACACGGCGTGCGCCGAAGGCGGGTGACGCGGGGTCGTTGCCGTGGCCGAGCCCGAGGAGTTCGACGTGGGGGACCTTGGAGATCCAGTCGGACGTGTCCTTGGCGGCCCACACCCGGGCGTCGGTGCGCAGTTCGCGGACGGAGTCGGCGCGCATCCCGGGGGAGCCGAGCACGACGATGTCGGCGGCGTGCAGATCACGCGCGGCGAGACCGCAGACGACGGAGCCGTAGCTGTGGCAGAACAGGCTCGGCCGCGGGGCGTGGACCGCCGCCAGCCCGTCGGCGAAGCGGGTCAGGCGTACGGCGCCGGCCTCGGCCAGCTCGCCGGTGGCGGCGTCCAGCCCGACACCGACGGGGGTGGTGTAGCCGGTCCACGCGATGACGGCGGTGCCGGGGTCCGTGGCCGCCCGGAGGGACGTGGCCATCCCGGCGGGCGTGCCGTACGGGTCCTTGGTGCGGTCGAAGGTCCCGGCGTCCGTGTCGGACCCGGGCACGATCACCGACACATGACGAGCGTGCTCCAGGTCGCCGTAGACCTCGGCGACCTGGCCGCGGCCGCGGGGGTCGAAGGCGAGTATCTGCCGCCCGGGTGCCGCCAGCCGTTCGAGTGGAGTGCCGCGCAGAGCACGGGAGTTGGCGGCGTAGCGCAGGGCGACGGGTGCGCCGTCCAGATTGCCGACGACGAGCGGGTGGCGGTGCGCGAGACGCTGCCGGGCGGCGGGGTCCACCGTGCGGAAGAAATCCGCCACTTGGGCGGGCTCGGAGGTGGCGGGGTCGGGCAGGGCGCGACCGAGGGAGCGGTCGGCGGTCCACGCGGCGGTCCCGGGCGGCGGACCGGTGACCGGCCGCTGCGCGCTCCCGGAGGCCCATCCGGCGGTCCCGGCGACGACGGTCGTCGTCAACGCAACAGCCACCAGGGTTCGTTTGTAGCGGCGCATGCTCCCGCCCTTCCTCTTGCTCGTCCGTCTGCGTGACGGAGGGAAGGTAGGAAGGGGATGGGTGAGGGGGCGTCACCCCGGGGAGCCAGGTCGAAGGTGCTACCGGGGTATGAGCGGGCGGAGACCGGCGGCGCGGCGGGCTGGTGCGGGAACAGGGCGACGCGCAGGCCCGGGAACGGGTGGATGCACATGCTCAGGAGCGGGCCGCAGGATGCACCTGCACGCGCAGGGCCCGGGAACGGGTGGATGCACAGGCTCCGAGCCGGTCACCGGAGACATGCGTGCGCGCAGGCCCGGACAGGCGGATGCCCGGGCTCAGGTGCCGGTCACCGGAGACATGCGTGCGCGCAGGCCCGGACAGGCGGATGCCCGGGCTCAGGTGCCGGCCACCGGAGACATGCGTGCGCGCAGGCCCGGACAGGCGGATGCCCGGGCTCAGGTGCCGGCCACCGGATGCACCTGCACGCGCAGGCCCGGCAACACGCAGACTCAGGAGCCGGCCGCGCCGGGCCGGACCAGGCCCGATTCGTACGCGAAGATCACTGCCTGCGCCCGGTCCCGCAGCGCCAGTTTCGACAGGACCCTGCCGATGTGCGTCTTCACCGTCTGCTCCGCCAGCACCAGATGCGCCGCGATCTCCTGGTTGGACAGACCGCGCGCGATCAGTTCCAGGACCTCCGTCTCGCGCGGGGTCAGACCGTTCAGCCGCAGGGAGGGGTCCTTCCGCGGCGCCTGCCGCTGGGAGGCGAACTCGGCGATCAGCCGGCGGGTGACCGAGGGAGCCAGCAGCGCCTCGCCCGCCGCCACCACCCGTACCGCAGCGATCAGATCGGCCGGGGGCGCGTCCTTCAGCAGGAATCCGGAGGCACCCGCGCGCAGCGCCTCGTACACATAGTCGTCCACGTCGAAGGTGGTCAGCATCAGCACCTTGGGCACATGCACCACTCCCACCGGCGGGTGGAGGATCGCGCGGGCCGCCGCCAGGCCGTCCATCCCCGGCATCCGGACGTCCATCAGCACCACGTCGGGGTGCGTGGAGCGCGCCACGTCCACCCCCGCGCGGCCGTCCGGCGCATCGCCGACCACGTCGATGTCGGACTGCGCGGCCAGCAGCGCGGCGAAGCCCGCCCGCACCATGGCCTGGTCGTCGACGATGATCACACGGATGGTCACGACGGGTCCTCCGAGGTGGGGGGAGCGGCCAGCGGAAGCCGCGCGGCCACCCGGAATCCGCCGTCCGGCAGGGGGCCGGTGTCCAGTGTGCCGCCGGTCAGCCGTACGCGTTCCCGCATGCCGACCAGACCGTGTCCAGTGCCGGTGGTCTCCAGCGGTGACGTGCGTTCCCTGGCCGGGAGGTTGACGACCAGCACGGTCAGATCCGTGCCGTCGGACGTCACCGAGACCCGCGTCGGCGCCCCGGGCGCGTGCCGCACCACATTGGCGAGTGCCTCCTGCACGATGCGGTACGCCGACAGGTCGACCGCCTGCGGCACCGGATCGCCCGGCACTTCGAGGGCCAACTCCACCGGTACGCCCGCCCGTACGGTCGCCTCGACCAGTTGCTGCACCCGGTCGAGCCCCGGCTGCGGCGTCAGTTCGCCCTCCGTACCCTCGCTGCGCAGCACCGTCAGCAGCCGGCGCATCTCCGTCAGCGACTCACGGGCGCCCGCGGCGATCGCCCCGAACTCCTCACGCGCCGCGTCGGTCAGGCCCTCGATGCGATACGGCGCGGAGTCGGCCTGCACCGTGATCAGCGACATGTGATGGGCGACGACGTCGTGCAGCTCACGTGCGATCCGGGCCCGCTCCTCCAGCACCGTGCGCTGCGCGCGTTCCGCCTCGCTGATGGTCTCCTGCGCGACCAGCCGGCGCTGTGCGTCGCCGCGTTCACGCAGCGCGCCCGTGACGACCAGCACCACCCCGCTCAGGACGAAGAGCAGCAGATGGATTCCGTCGCTGCGGTCCTGCGAGATCAGTTCGAACAGCCAGCCCACGGCTCCGGTCGTCAGCCAGACGGCCAGCAGCGTACGGCGCGGCTCCCGCAGCCCGAGGCAGGCCATCAGGACGAGGTAGCCGACGACCACCATCGGGGTCCACGGCCAGCTCCGGTCCACGGTCCCGGCGGGGCCCATCAGCGCGAACGCGCCGGCGACATCCGCCGCGGCCACGATCCACCACGCCTGGAGCGGGCGGGTGAGGGCCAGTAGCAGCGGCACGGTCTGGGCGGTGGCCAGCGCTCCGGCGACCGCTGCGTTCAGCCGGTAGTCGTTGACGAGCACATTGACCGTGACCGGCAGCAGGCTCACGACGAACGCGAGCACGACCACGTACGGGGTCAGCCGCAGCCACCGTTTCCCGACCGAGCCGAAGAGCGGGGCGGTGGACGACGACGGCGTACGGAGGTCGGCGGCGAGGAGACGAAGATTGTCCTGGGCGCCGCGCAACGCCCTGGAGCGTCGCGAGGCGGAGGACCGGGGAGACTGGGACATGGCCTGATCAGCGTAGGCAGACCGGCCGGCCGGCGGCGTCATACCCGGGGGCCGGGCGCGGTGTCATACCCCGGTATGACACCACCGCCCTCCGGCGCGCTTACAGCTCCGCCAGCAGCTGCGCCTTCTTCGAGCTGAACTCCTCGTCCGTCACCAGACCCGCCAGATGCAGTTCGCCCAGGTGCCGGATCCGCTCGGCGATGTCCGCGGGGTCGCGACGGCACGCCTGCATCGCCATCGCGGGAGGCGAGCCGGAGTTCTGCACGGATTCGAGGACCGCCGCCGCGAACGGCAGGGACTCGTGCACCTGCCCCTTGTTCAGCCCGAACATCAGCGCGCTGGGGTCCTTGTCGAGCGCAGGCCGCACCGTGTCGTCGACCGGCGGATTCGCGCGCCGGACGACCCGCAGATATCCGTCGAGGGCTTCGGGCGTGCGCCACTCGACCCCGCTCAGCTCGTCGACGGGGAAACTCTGGTCGCCCGCCTTCCACTTGGCGGACGACGCACCCGCCCACGACCAGCGGAAGTCGACTCGGGAGCCGTCGAAGGAGGCTTTGCCGTCGTACGCCTTGAAGTTCAGGGGCGCGCTGGGCGCGGCCACGGCGTACCGGTCGACGGGGCGGTCCGCGTCCGATGGCAGCACGGCCCGCAACTCGTCGGCGTAGTACTCGGCGAGGGTCTCGCGCTCGGCAGGCAGCACCAGACGGTACGGATCGCACGCTTCCTTCAACTGCCCGGCCGCTGCCTCCATCAGAGGATCGGCGCCGGGTCTGGGTGCCGCATGCAGCACCACCGTTCCCCGCTTGCCCGGGGAAAGTGTCACCGACGCCAGCGCTTCGTGAGGGATACGGCGTTCGCGGAGCGTCTGGAACAGCTTCGGCGCGCGGAGTCCCCGTTCGAAGCGGATGATCACGGAGTCGGTCTCGAACTCCCACGTGGCTTGAATTCCGGCCAGTTCGTCACCCATACGCCTCATCGTAGGCGGCGGGCGCCCGCACGTCTTCCCTCGGTGCCGAGCCCGATTGACGAAGTTCTACGCGCGTCAGACCGCTTTTTCACCGTAGATACCACTGCGGCATGTGTCATCGGCGCTCGCGCAGGTGACACCGTCGAACGAACCGACGCCGATCTCCGCGAAGTTGGTGATGCTCTCCGTGCCCGGCTCGAAATAGCCGGTGTGGCCGACAGCGTCCGCCGCCGACATCACGCGCGCCCCGAACGCCGGTGCCACCGGGTCCTCGCCGTGCCCCAGTCCGCCGACCGCCAGATGCGGCACGTCCTGGATCCAGTCGTCGCTGTCGCGCATCGCCCACACCCGGGCGCGGGTGTGCAGCGCCGCCGCGTTCTCGGCGCGCATGCCCGGGCTGCCGGCCACCGCGATGTCGGTGACGCGCTCGGGCAGTTGACGTGCGGCGACGCCGCAGACGACGGATCCGTAGCTGTGGCAGAAGAGGGCGACGCGGGCCGGGCCGGGCAGGGCTTCGGTGAGCGCCGTCAGCCGGACGGCACCGCTCTCCGCCAGCCTGCCTATGGCCGAGTCCACGCCGAGCCCGGCCGGGGCGGTGTAGTCGGCCCAGGCGATGACTGCCGTACGCGCCCGGGGAGAGGCCGCCCGCTCGGCGGCGTACAGCGACTTGGCCATGCCGACCGGCGCCGCGTACCTGCGGGCGGTCCGCTGGAAGGTGAGCAGATTGGTGTCCACGCCGGGGACGATCACGGACACGCGTTCGGCGCGGTTCAGATCACCGAACACCTCGGCGACCTTGCCGGGTCCGGACGGGTCGAAGGCGAGGATCTGCCGCTCGGGGTCCATGAGGGACTCGAAGCGGTTCACCCGGCGGGTGGCCGTGCGCCGGCCGTCCGCGGTGAGGTCGGCGGTGGCGACGCGTTTGCGTTCGACTTCCAGGGCGCGCGCCAGGCCCTTGCGGTTCGCCCGATAACGCAGAGCGACCGGAGCGCCGTTGAGATTGCCGACCACGTACGGGTACTCGTCGGCGAGCCGCATGCGCTCCGCACCCCGCAGCGAGGCGAAGAAGGCCGTGAGCTTCTTCGGTGACGAGTCGGTGCCGGGCAGGGCCCGGGCTCCTATACGCGCCTTGCCCCAGCCGCTGAGCTCGGCCTCGTAGATGTCACGAGGGCCGCCCTGATGCCGTACGGCCGTCCAGCCGGTGGTCGCCAGCATCAGGAACACGACCGTGAGCGCGAGGAAAGCGCGCACGGTGATGGGGGTGGGGGTGGCGTCGAAGGAAGTCACTGAGAGACACCCTAGGAGAAGCCGGCGGCGGCTCGCGAAGACCGTGAGGCAGATCACGTGTTCAAAACGTCATTACGGGGAAGAGCGGTGACTTGAGCCACGCCGGGGCGCGCACTCCGGCGTGTCAGCGACCCGCTTCACCACCCCGCGTCGACATGGCGACCCGTCACACGCCGTTGCCAGGCGCATGCGCGGTCCGCCTTGTCGCTCCTGCCCGCCTCGTCACTCCGCCTCGGCACCCCGTGCCGTCGCCTCCGGGGCCGGTTCCGTCCGCCAGTCGTCGGCCAGCGCCGGCTTCAGACGGTC
Organism: Streptomyces sp. NPDC096193; assembly: GCF_040302905.1. Lineage (NCBI taxonomy): Bacteria > Bacillati > Actinomycetota > Actinomycetes > Kitasatosporales > Streptomycetaceae > Streptomyces > Streptomyces sp. NPDC096193. The sequence goes on from NZ_JBEOSJ010000019.1 coordinate 67,779, forward strand.
CAGATAGGTCGCCGTGAGGCTGCGGATCGCCTCCGGGCTCCAGTCCTCGCCCTGGCCCCACAACCGCCCGGTGACGCGCATCACACCGCTGAGCGCCGCCACCGCCACCCGGGGGCGGGGGTCGGCGTCGACGTCCAGCCCCTCGCGCTCGGCGATCAGTTGGGCGATCGTCTCCTCCAGGTCCGCCGACCGGCGCAGATGCACCGCCAGCAGTGCGGGAGTCGACTCGATCATGAGATAGCCGCGCATGTGCAGTTCGACCGGGACGATCTCCGCGATCGCCTCGCCGATGGTGTTCCAGCCGTCGAGCACCGCGTTGCGCATCGCCTCGAACGGGCCTTCCTGCGCGGGCCGTTCGCGTACCGCCTCGATGAAGTGGGCCTCGACCACCTCCTGGACGGCGAAGGCGACCTCCTCCTTGCTGGTGAAGTACCGGAAGAAGGTGCGCTGGGAGACGTCGACGGTGTCCGCGATCTCGTCGACGGTCGTCTGCTCATACCCCTTCGTGGTGAACAGCTCCAGCGCGGCGCGCACCAGCGCGTCACGGGTGAGCTGCTTCTTGCGTGCGCGCAGTCCGGTCGGCTCGGCCGTCACTACCTGGGTCCTCTTTCCGACGCTTTCGACCAGCTCAGCCTACCTGTGAGCAACGTGACAGTTACCGACTTGTGAATTGGTTTGTCAACTGTCAGCGACTGACATTAGCCTCCCACGCATGACTAGTCAGACCACCGTCGAAAAGGCGCCGAAGGATCCCCAGGACCCCATACCGGCCCAGGTCAAGGGGCTTCGCGGCCACCCCTGGCTGACGCTGTTCGCCGTGGCCATCGGCGTGATGATGGTGGCGCTGGACGGCACCATCGTCGCGATCGCCAACCCCGCGATCCAGAAGGACCTCGGCGCCACCTTCGCCGACGTGCAGTGGATCACCAACGGCTACTTCCTCGCCCTCGCCGTGACGCTGATCACCGCGGGCAAGCTCGGTGACCGCTTCGGCCACCGGCAGACGTTCCTCATCGGAGTCGTCGGCTTCGCAGCGGCCTCGGCGGCCATCGGCCTCTCCGACAGCATCACCCTGGTGGTCACCTTCCGCGTGCTCCAGGGTCTGTTCGGCGCGCTCCTGATGCCCGCGGCGCTCGGACTGCTGCGCGCCACCTTCCCCGCCGACAAGCTGAACATGGCGATCGGCATCTGGGGCATGGTCATCGGCGCGTCCACCGCCGGCGGCCCGATCCTCGGCGGTCTGCTCGTCGAGCACGTGAGCTGGCAGTCGGTCTTCTTCATCAACGTCCCGGTCGGCGTCATCGCAGTCGTCCTCGGCGTGCTGATCCTCAGGGACCACCGCGCCGAGAACGCCCCGAGGTCCTTCGACACCCTCGGCATCCTGCTGTTGTCGACCGCGATGTTCTGCCTGGTCTGGGCGCTGATCAAGGCCCCCGAGTGGGGCTGGGGCGACGCCCGGACCTGGGGCTTCATCGCCGCGTCGGTGGTCTGCTTCGCGTTCTTCGCCTTCTGGGAGAACCGGGTCGCCGAGCCGCTGATTCCGCTGAAGCTGTTCCGCTCCGTCCCGCTCGCGGCCGGCACCGTCCTCATGGTGCTCATGGCCATCGCCTTCCTGGGCGGGCTGTTCTTCGTCACCTTCTTCCTCCAGAACGTGCACGGCATGAGCCCGGTCGACAGCGGACTCCACCTGCTGCCCCTCACCGGCATGATGATCGTCGGATCGCCGCTCGCCGGCGCCATGATCACCAAGACGGGTCCGCGCGTCCCGCTCGCGGGCGGCATGGTGCTCACCGCGGTCGCCATGTTCGGCATGTCGACCCTCGACACCGACACCGGCAGCCTGCCGATGTCCATCTGGTTCGCCCTTCTCGGTCTCGGCCTCGCGCCGGTCATGGTCGGCGCGACCGAGGTCATCGTCGGCAACGCGCCGATGGAGCTCTCCGGCGTCGCCGGTGGTCTCCAGCAGGCCGCCATGCAGATCGGCGGCAGCCTCGGCACGGCGGTGCTCGGCGCGGTCATGGCCTCCAAGGTCGACAGCGACCTGCCGGACAACTGGGCGGACGCGCAGCTTCCGCCGCTCAGCCCGGCCCAGTTGGACCAGGCGTCCGAAGCCGTTCAGGTGGGTGTGCCGCCGGTCGCCCCGGGAACGCCGCCGGAGCTGGCCGCGAAGATCGTCGGTGTCGCCCACGACACCTTCATCTCGGGCATGGGCCTGGCCTGCCTGGTCGCCGCCGGGGTCGCGGCCGTCGCGGTGTTCGTCGCCCTGCTCACCAAGCGCGGTACGAACGCCGACGCGGGTATGGGCGGCGCCCACATCTGACGCCGTCGCCGCCCTCGACGGGCGTCAACCTCGTGTGACCGACAGCCCCGCCGGACGCTTCCGGCGGGGCTGTCACCTATCCGGATGATCTCCGCCCGATCCCCTTCCCGGGGCGTCTTCGTGTGCTCCAGGCTCCCGGTCAAGTGATCAGTCACCACACGGTCATGCACCAGAGGGCCAGTCACCACACGGTCATGCACCACACGGTTATGCACCACACGATCAGTCACCACACGGGGGTTCACCGACATGCGTACGACACCACTCCTCGCCGCGGCCGCCCTGGCCGTCACCGCGCTCCTCCCGGGCCACGCCACGGCCGCCGGCCCGCCGCGCCTCGGAGGCTGCGGCGCCGGGCAGCTCTGCCTGTGGGCCAAGGCCGATTTCAAGGGGGCACGCCAGACGCACGAGCTCGCCGGTCTCGACATCGACAGCTGTGTGCCGCTGCCGACCGGCACCGCCGCCGAGTCCCTGGTCAACCGCACCGGACGGCCGGTGACGACGTATCAGAGCCAGGAGTGCGCCGAGACGGGCGAGTTCGAGACCTACCCCGGTTCGGGCACCTGGCTGCCCCAGTCCCCGTACCGCGTCAGGGCGTTCAAGGTCTGGGAGCGCTGAAGCGGGGTACCCGGGCCTGCGTAGCCCCGAATCGGCCTAACTCAGGGAGTGATGATGGCGGGCTTCGGACACACATCGCGCAGGCACCCTCGCTCACGCGGCCGGACGTGGTCTCGGAGCGGGCCGGACCGCGCGGCACTGGGAATCATCGGGCTGATCTGTGCGATCACCGGATTCTTCGTGCTGGGGATCATCCTCGGCCCGATCGCCGTCGTCTGCGGCTGGCTTGCCATGGGCCGCAGCTGGAACGGCACGCAGCACATACCGGCGCTCGTCGCGCTGGTCCTCGGTGCCATCGACACCGTCCTGGCCATCGTCTGGCTGGCGGGAGCCGCGTCTCCCGGCGGCGGGATGTGGTGATCAGCCTCGCACCGCAGGCTCGTCGGGCGGACCGGCCGGGGTGGGCACCGTGCCCACCCCGGCCGCGCCTGTTCCCCCGCCGACCGCTCCGGTCGGCACGGTCGCGCCTGTCACCACCGCCGCCCCGGGCGCCCCTGATCCCGAAGACGCCGGCGACTCCGAAGACGCCGAGGATTCCGACAGCGCGGTGACCTGTACGCGCAGCGCCTTCACCTCGGCCGTCAGCGCCTCCAGCAGAGCCGTCTGCCGGCGCTCCTCCGCGTCGTCCCGCTCGAAGCGGGAGATGAACCAGGCCGCGATGTTCGCCGTGACGACACCGAGCAGGGCGATACCGGAGATCATGAGCCCGACCGCGAGCAGCCGGCCGAGTCCCGTCGTCGGCGCGTGGTCCCCGTAGCCGACCGTCGTCATGGTCGTGAAGGACCACCACACCGCGTCGCCCAGCGTCTTGATGTTCCCGTCGGGCGCGTCCCGTTCGACGTGCAGCACGGCCAGCGAGCCGAACATCATGAGCCCGGCCACCGCGCCCGCGACATAGGTCGTGAGCGTGACCTGCGGCGCCATCCGCGCCCGCCGGCCCACCAGCAGCAGGGTGGAGACGACGCGGAGCAGACGCAGCGGCCGCAGCAGCGGCAGCACCACCGCGAGCAGATCGAGCGGATGGCTGCGGATGAAGAGCCGGCGGCTCGGCGCCAGTGCGAGCCGCACCAGATAGTCGACGGCGAACGCGCCCCAGACCACCCACTCGACGGCCGTGCACAGCCTGTGCACCCAGCCGTCGGCGCCGGGCGTCACGATCGGCACCGCGTACGCGAGCGCGAACGCGGCGGCGAGCACCAGCAGGGGCGTCTGCGTGCGCTCTTCCCACCGGACCTGTGCTGTTCGCTGCTTCATCCGCGCATCGTAGAACGGGCCCGGGAAACGAGTGCGGGGCGGCCGGATCAGCCCGGCCGCCCCGCCCCCTGCGACTGCTACGCGTCGCCGCCCGCGGGACCCGGGTCGGCCGCCGCGACATCCAGCAGCTGGTAGCGGTCCACGGCCTGCTTCAGCAGCGACCGGTCGACCTTGCCCTCACGGGCGAGCTCGGTGAGGACCCCCAGCACGATCGACTCGGCGTCGATGTGGAAGAACCGGCGGGCCGCACCGCGGGTGTCCGCGAAGCCGAAGCCGTCGGCGCCCAGCGACTGGTAGGTGCCGGGCACCCAGCGCGAGATCTGGTCGGGGACCGACCTCATCCAGTCCGACACGGCCACGAACGGCCCCTCGGAGCCCTGGAGTTTCTGCGTGACGTACGGGACGCGCTGCTCCTCCTCCGGGTGCAGGAGGTTGTGCCGCTCGACCTCGACGGCCTCACGGCGCAGCTCGTTCCAGGACGTCGCCGACCAGACGTCCGCCCTGACGTCCCAGTCCTCGGCGAGAATCCGCTGTGCCTCGACCGCCCACGGCACGGCCACACCGGACGCCATGATCTGCGCCGGGATCCGGCCCTGCTCGCCGCTCTTGAAGCGGTGGATGCCCTTGAGGATGCCTTCGACGTCGACGTTCTCCGGCTCGGCCGGGTGCTGGATCGGCTCGTTGTAGACGGTGAGGTAGTAGAAGACGTCCTCGCCGTGCGGGTGCTCCTCGTCGGAGCCGTACATCCGCCGCAGACCGTCCCGCACGATGTGTGCGATCTCGAAGCCGAAGGCCGGGTCGTAGGCGACACAGCCCGGGTTCGTCGATGCCAGCAGCTGCGAGTGGCCGTCCGCGTGCTGGAGGCCCTCACCGGTCAGCGTCGTGCGCCCGGCGGTGGCGCCGAGCACGAAGCCGCGCGCCAGCTGGTCGGCCATCTGCCAGAACTGGTCGCCGGTGCGCTGGAAGCCGAACATCGAGTAGAAGACGTACACCGGGATCAGCGGCTCGCCGTGCGTGGCGTAGGCCGAGCCGGCCGCGATCAGCGACGCCGTGCAGCCGGCCTCGGAGATGCCGTCGTGCAGCATCTGCCCGACCGGCGACTCCTTGTACGCGAGCAGCAGATCGCGGTCCACCGCCTGGTACTGCTGGCCCAGCGGGTTGTAGATCTTCGCGCTCGGGAAGAAGGAGTCCATACCGAAGGTGCGGTACTCGTCGGGCGCGATCAGCACGAACCGCTTGCCGATCTCCTTGTCCCGCATGAGGTCCTTGAGCAGCCGGACGAACGCCATGGTGGTGGCGATGGCCTGCTGGCCGGAGCCCTTCTTCACAGCCGCGTACGTCTTGTCGCCCGGGAGCTCCAGCGGCTTCGACCGCACGACCCGGGTCGGCACATAGCCGCCGAGGCCCTGCCGCCGGTCGTGCATGTACTGGATCTCCTCCGAGTCACGGCCCGGGTGGTAGTACGGCGGTGCGCCGTTCTCCAGCTGGTCGTCCGTGATCGGGATGTGCAGCCGGTCGCGGAAGCCCTTGAGGTCGTCGACCGTCAGCTTCTTCATCTGGTGGGTCGCGTTGCGTCCCTCGAAGTTCGGTCCGAGCGTCCAGCCCTTGACGGTCTGGGCGAGGACCACGGTCGGCTGGCCCTTGTGCGCCTTGGCCGCCGAGAAGGCCGCGTAGACCTTCTTGTGGTCGTGACCGCCACGGCCCAGGTGCAGGATCTGGTCGTCGGTCATGTTCTCGACCATGGCGCGCAGCCGGTGGTCGTGACCGAAGAAGTGGTCGCGGATGTACGCGCCGGTCTCGGTGGCGTACGTCTGGAACTGGCCGTCCGGCGTGATGTTGAGCTGGTTGACCAGCACACCGTCGCGGTCCTGGGCGAGCAGCGGGTCCCAGGAGCGGTCCCACACCAGCTTGATGACGTTCCAGCCGGCGCCGCGGAACTGCGACTCCAGCTCCTGGATGATCTTGCCGTTGCCGCGCACCGGTCCGTCGAGGCGCTGGAGGTTGCAGTTGACCACGAAGGTGAGGTTGTCGAGGCCCTCACGCGCGGCGATGGACAGCTGGCCGAGCGACTCGGGCTCGTCCATCTCGCCGTCGCCGAGGAACGCCCACACATGCGAGTCGGAGGTGTCGGCGATCCCGCGCGCCTTCATGTAGCGGTTCATCCGGGCCTGGTAGATCGCGCCGAGGGGGCCGAGACCCATCGACACGGTCGGGAACTCCCAGAAGTCCGGCATCAGCCGCGGGTGCGGGTAGCTGGACAGGCCGTTGGGCGCCTTGGACTTCTCCTGGCGGAAGGCGTCGAGCTGCGCCTCGTTCAGCCGGTCGAGCAGGAACGCGCGGGCGTAGATGCCGGGGGAGGCGTGGCCCTGGAAGAAGATCTGGTCTCCGCCCTTGCCGTCGTCCTTGCCGCGGAAGAAGTGGTTGAAGCCCACGTCGTACAGCGAGGCCGAGGAGGCGAAGGTCGCGATGTGGCCACCGACCCCGATCCCGGGGCGCTGGGCGCGGGAGACCATCACCGCGGCGTTCCAGCGGGTCGCGTTGAGGATCTTGCGCTCGATCTCCTCGTTGCCCGGGAAGAACGGCTCGTCCTTGGTGGCGATCGTGTTGACGTAGTCCGTGCTGCGCATCTCGGGCACGGCCACGCGCTTCTCGCGGGCCCGCTCGATCAGCCGGAGCATGAGGTAGCGGGCGCGCTCCCGGCCCCGCTCGTCGACGGCGGCGTCGAGGGAGTCCAGCCACTCCTGGGTCTCTTCGGGATCGAAGTCCGGGACCTGACTGGGAAGGCCGCCAATGATGATCGGGTTGCGATCTGATCCGGAAGCCACGCTATTCCTTCGCTGGTCGGTGAGTTCTGCCTCTACACAAGATGTCTGCGCGGTGTCGCACCGCCTCCATCGTGGACCGCGGGGCGGCAAACGTCATCTCTACTGAGGGGTAACCCCAGCTCTCGCTGACATCCTGACCGGACCTCGCCCCCGAACGGGCTCGGAACCCGTCCGGAGCCCCGTCGCGGTGCCTGGTCAAATCGCAACCTTACGCTCAAGGCGGCAAAGCGTTCCGTTTGGCTGTTCGGTTCCGATTGACCCAGCGAGTGGACGTATGGTGGCAAACATGGCGGAACGGGTTGGCGTCCTGTGCGGGCCCGGACCGAGCGTGTCCGGGCTTGCGTCGAGACGGACGCAAACGTCACCGTTTCGGCGGTCTGGACGGCCGGGTACTTGCGCGATCCGCCCCGCCCGTGTGGACTACGGCCAACGCCACGCGTACGCGCGCGGCTGCAGCACTTACCGAACATGATCAGGAGGCAAGCCGTGAGCGCGACCGCGGACCACGCGGAGGAGCGGACCAACCCGGCCACCAGGCTGGGGTTCGAGCCCGGACAGGTGGTCCAGGAGATCGGCTACGACGACGACGTCGAGCTGGAGCTCCGAGAAGCCATTGAGTCCGTGATCGGCCAGGAACTCGTGGACGAGGACTACGACGACGTCGCCGACGTCGTCATCCTCTGGTTCCGCGACGAGGACGGCGATCTGACGGACGCACTGGTGGACGCCATCGGGCTCATCGAGGAGGGCGGTGCCGTGTGGCTCATGACTCCCAAGACCGGCCGTGACGGCTACGTCGAGCCCAGCGACATCAACGAAGCCGCCCAGACCGCGGGTCTCTCCCAGACCAAGAGCATCAGTGCCGGCAAGGACTGGACCGGCAGCAGGCTGGTGACTCCGAAGGCGGCCAAGTCGAAGCGCTGAACCTCCAGCATCAGGCCCCGGCCCCCTCCGACCACGTCGGAGGGGGCCTTTTGCGTACCCGTGCCGTGAGTAGGGTGGGTGGACCCGTCACCCGAACGGGCTCAGCGAAGGGATCCACACGACATGGCGATCGAGGTCGGCACCAAGGCCCCGGAATTCGAGCTGAAGGACAACCACGGCCGCACCGTGACGCTCGCCGAATTCCGCGGCGAGAAGAACGTGGTGCTCCTCTTCTATCCGTTCGCCTTCACCGGGGTGTGCACCGGTGAACTGTGCGCGCTGCGCGACGAACTGCCCTCGTTCGTCAACGACGACACCCAGCTGCTCGCGGTCTCCAACGACTCCATCCACACCCTGCGCGTCTTCGGCGAGCAGGAGGGCCTCGAATACCCCCTGCTGTCGGACTTCTGGCCGCACGGTGAGGTCTCGCGCGCGTACGGCGTTCTCGACGAGGAGAAGGGGTGCGCCGTGCGCGGCACGTTCATCATTGACAAGGAGGGTGTCGTCCGCTGGACCGTCGTCAACGGCCTTCCGGACGCCCGTGACCTGAACGAGTACGTCAAGGCGCTGGAAACCCTCTGAGATACCCGGCCACACCCGGCGACCGACCGCGCGAAAGTCTGTTTTGCGCGGGAACCGGTCACTAGGATCCACTCGTTGATCCGACACCAACGCACGACGGGGGCGCTGCCCCTTATACCCAATGGAGGGACTCGTGGGAGTCAGCCTCAGCAAGGGCGGCAACGTCTCGCTGACCAAGGCCGCACCCAACCTGACGGCGGTCATCGTCGGTCTGGGCTGGGACGCTCGTACCACCACCGGTGGGGACTTCGACCTCGACGCCAGCGCCCTGCTGACCAACGCCGAGGGCAAGGTCGCCAATGATTCGAACTTCGTCTTCTTCAACAACCTGAAGAGCCCCGACGGCTCCGTGGAGCACACCGGTGACAACCTCACCGGTGAGGGCGAGGGCGACGACGAGCAGATCAAGGTCAATCTCGCCTCGGTCCCGGCCGACGTCGACAAGATCGTGTTCCCGGTCTCGATCTACGAGGCCGAGAGCCGTCAGCAGTCCTTCGGCCAGGTGCGCAACGCGTTCATCCGCGTGATCAATCAGGCGGACAACACCGAGCTCGCCCGTTACGACCTCAGCGAGGACGCGTCGACGGAGACCGCGATGGTCTTCGGCGAGCTGTACCGCAACGGCGCGGAGTGGAAGTTCCGTGCCATCGGCCAGGGCTACGCCTCGGGCCTGCGCGGCATCGCGCAGGACTTCGGCGTCAACGTCTGAGCAGGCCGCATTCCGTCCGGCGCCGCACTGCGAAGTGCGGCGCCGGACGCGCCTTGCACCACATCGTCAGCTGGGGAGGACCAGGATCATGGGCGTCACGCTCGCCAAGGGAGGCAATGTCTCCCTCTCCAAGGCCGCACCGAATCTCACGCAGGTGCTGGTGGGGCTCGGTTGGGACGCGCGTTCCACCACGGGAGCCGACTTCGACCTCGATGCGAGCGCGCTGCTCTGCAACGGCGGACGCGTTCTGGGCGACGAGTACTTCATCTTCTACAACAACCTCACGAGCCCCGACGGCTCCGTCGAGCACACCGGTGACAACCTCACGGGTGAGGGCGAGGGCGACGACGAGTCGCTGCTGGTGAACCTTCCCCAGGTGCCGGCCCATGTCGACAAGATCATCTTCCCGGTCTCGATCCATGAGGCCGACAACCGCGGCCAGACGTTCGGGCAGGTCAGCAACGCCTTCATCCGGGTGGTCAACCAGGCCGACGGTCAGGAGCTGGCGCGCTACGACCTCAGTGAGGACGCCTCCACCGAAACCGCGATGATCTTCGGCGAGCTGTACCGGTACGGCGGCGAGTGGAAGTTCAGGGCCGTAGGGCAGGGGTACGCGTCGGGCCTGCGAGGCATCGCTCTAGACTTCGGGGTCAACGTTTCGTAAAGCTGCGCACGGAGCAGGTAAAGCCTGTCCTTGGTGCGTGGGAGACCTCCCCCAAGGTTCGCCCGGGGGAACCCCCATTACACGATTGGGTACCAGTGGTTCTGAAAACCTTCGGCTGGTCGTTCGCGGTGACCGCGCTCGGCCTGGTCGCGGCGGTGCTCTACGGCGGGTGGACGGCCTTCGGTGTCGTAGCGATCCTGTCCGTCCTCGAGATCTCGCTGTCGTTCGACAACGCGGTGGTCAACGCCGGAATCCTGAAGAAGATGAGTGCCTTCTGGCAGAAGATCTTCCTCACCATCGGCATTCTCATCGCCGTCTTCGGCATGCGGCTCGTCTTCCCCGTCGTCATTGTCGCCGTCAGCGCGCAGCTCGGCCCCATCGAGGCGGTCGACCTCGCACTCAATGACAAGGACCAGTACCAGCAGCTGGTGACCGACGCACATCCGTCGATCGCCGCGTTCGGTGGCATGTTCCTGCTCATGATCTTCCTCGACTTCATCTTCGAGGACCGTGACATCAAGTGGCTCGGCTGGCTCGAGCGCCCGCTGGCCAAGCTCGGCAAGATCGACATGCTGTCGGTCTGCATCGCCCTGATCGTCCTCGCCATCAGCGCGGTGACCGTCGCCACCCACGCCCACCAGCACGGCGGCGCCCACGTCGACAAGGCGGACACGGTGCTGCTCTCCGGCGTCGCCGGACTCATCACCTACCTCATCGTGGGCGGACTCTCCGGCTTCTTCGAGGAAAGGCTCGAAGAGGAGGAGGAGCGCGAGCACGAGGAAGAGGAGAAGGCCAAGGCCAGCGGCAAGAAGCCGTCCGCCGTGGTTCTCGCGGGCAAGGCCGCGTTCTTCATGTTCCTCTACCTGGAGGTGCTGGACGCGTCGTTCTCCTTCGACGGCGTCATCGGCGCCTTCGCCATCACCAACGACATCGTGCTGATGGCGCTCGGCCTCGGTATCGGTGCCATGTACGTCCGGTCGCTGACCGTCTACCTGGTCCGCCAGGGCACGCTCGACGACTACGTCTACCTGGAGCACGGCGCGCACTACGCGATCGGCGCCCTCGCCGTGATCCTGCTCGTCACCATCCAGTACGAGATCAACGAGATCATCACCGGTCTCATCGGCGTCGTCCTGATCGGCGCGTCCTTCTGGTCCTCGGTGCGCCGCAACAAGGCGCTCGCTGCCCAGGAGGAAAAGGGCGAGCCGGTCGACGCCGGGGTGTGACCCGGCGGAGATTGAGGAACGCTCTCAACGGGGCGGCTTCGAGGCACGGGCCTCGGCGCCGCCCCGTTGTGTGTCACGCAGCGGGGGCACATCGATACGACTGGGGTGGGACGTATGGCCTTCTGGGACGGTCTGTGGCGGGGGAGGGCAGCGCAGTTCGACTCGGGCAGCGCCGCGTCCAACTCGATCGAACTCACCAAGCGGCACCCGTCGGTGTCACTCACCAAGCAGGGCGCCGCGACCGGCAATCTGCGGGTCAACCTGTCCTGGCGGATGCGGACGTCCGACATCGAGGGCCGGTCCCGGCAGAGCGGCCGCCTGCTGCGGCACCCCTTCAAGCTCTTCCAGCCCGATGTGGTCCAGGCCCACACCCAGGGCGTGGTCAATGTGGACCTCGACCTCGGCTGCCTCTACGAGCTGGTGGACGGCAGCAAGGGCGTGGTGCAGCCGCTGGGCAGCTTCTTCGGCGCCATCAACGAGGCGCCCTATGTGAAGCTCAGCGGCGACGACCGGTTCGGCTCCCCCTCGGGCGAGACCGTCTATGTGAACCTCGACCACCGCGAGTCCATCAAGCGGCTGCTGTTCTTCGTCTACATCTACGACCAGACGCCCGCCTTCGACCGCACGCACGCCCATGTGACGCTCTACCCGAGCAACGGGCCGCGGGTCGAGATAGAGCTCGACGAGCGGGCACCGCAGGCCCGCTCCTGCGCGGTGTTCTCCATGGAGAACGTCAAGGGCGACCTGATCGTGCGCCGCGAGGTGAAGTTCGTCTACGGCTTCCAGGCGGAGCTCGACCGGCTGTACGGCTGGGGACTCCAGTGGGGCCGCGGCTACAAGACGCGGGTGTAGGCCTTGTCGGCACGGGGCGCGTCGGCGCAGGGCCCGTCCGGGCAGGCCGCGTCCGCACAGCCCTGCTCTGCACATCCCTGGTCCGCACAGCTCTGGTCCGCGCAGCTCTGGTTCGCGCTGCCCTGGTCCGCGCTGCCCTGGTCCGCGCGGGGCCCGCCGAGCGCCGCCGGTCTCCCGTTCCGGGGGGTCCGCGTCAGGGACGGACGAACTGCGGCCCCATCGGAGGCAGCCGGAAGTTCGGATCCGGCGCGAAAGCGGCAGCGGGAGCCGGCTGCGGATAGCCGTACGCAGGCTGCGCCGGGCTTGCGGACGGCTGCGGGTAGCCGTAGGGGGGCTGGGCGCCCGCGGGCTGCGGGAATCCGTACGCGGGCGGGTGAGCCGGCGGCGCGGGATGGGCCGACGGGTCCGCCGCCGCCTCGGCCTCGTCCACCGAAATGCCGAATTCGGTGGCCAGGCCGACGAGCCCCGTCGGATAGCCCTGTCCCACCGCGCGGAACTTCCACCGTTCCCCGCGCCGGTACAGCTCACCGCAGATGATCGCGGTCTCCTCGCCGGTCTCCGGCTTCACATCGAAGACGGCGAGCGGCTCACCATCGGCCTGGGAGGCGTCGTAGAGCAGTATCCGCAGATCACGTACATGCTGGAAGGAGTCGCCGTCGGAGGAGGCGGCGAGCACCACCTGGTCGACCGACGCGTCGAGCGAGGAGAGGTCCGCCTCGACGGTGTCCGTCAAATGCTCGGCGACGCGCTTCTTCGGCAGTCGCCGCACCAGCCCCGAGGGATGGCGCGGCTGGTTGTAGAAGACGAAGTCCTCGTCGGAGCGCACACGGGCGTCCGGGCCGAGCAGCAGGGCCGAGGCGTCCACGTCGGGGACGCCGGCGCCCGGCGTCCAGCGGAGCACGGCCCGTACGGCCGTCGCATCGAGAGGGACGTTCGAACCCTTCAGCATCGCGTGCGTCATGCCCGTCATCCTGCCCTCCCGCGGGCATCCCGGACAACGCGGGGCCCCTTGTCCTCCGGCGTGGACATGGGCATGGTGCAAGCGGGTTACCTGGAGTTCATGGGCTGGGGGAACTCGTGACACACATTCATACGTACTATTACCGGCCATGCCAGAACGGCCGCCAGAGCAGTACGGGGGAAATCAATGCGTCATTTCGGGCACCTTCCGCCTGGCGTCCGCGACAGTCTGTTCCATCAGGAGCCGTGCGAATTCACCACCGCCGCTCCCGCCCGTACGCTCGCGGCCGCGCTGGGGGCGACGCTCTACAGCCCGGCCACCCGTCCGAACCTCGCCGACGACGTGATCAAGCTCGCGGGCAACGGCGTGGTCTCCATGGTCCTCTGCCTGGAGGATTCCATTGACGACGCCGATGTGCCGGCGGCCGAGGAGAACCTCGTCCGGCAGTTCGCCGCCCTCGACGAACGCGGCGTCGAGCTCCCGCTCCTGTTCATCCGGGTCCGGGAACCCGGTCAGATTCCCGATCTGGCGCAGCGCCTCGGCTCATCCGTCCGGCATCTGTCCGGATTCGTACTTCCCAAGTTCACGGACGAGCGGGGAGTGCCCTTCCTGGAGGCCCTCACCGACGCCGAGACGGCCACCGGACAGCGGCTCTTCGCCATGCCCGTCCTGGAATCCCCGGAACTTCTCCATCTGGAGACCCGCACCGAGACGCTCGCCGGGATCGCCCGCACCGTCGACAAGTACCGCGAGCGCGTCCTCGCGCTCCGGCTCGGCGTCACCGACTTCTGCTCGGCCTACGGGCTGCGCCGCGCACCCGCCATGACCGCCTACGACGTGCAGATCGTCGCCGCCGTCATCGCCGACGTGGTGAACGTCCTCGGAAGGGCCGACGGCACCGGCTTCACCGTGACCGGCCCCGTGTGGGAGTATTTCAGGCTCCAGGAGCGCATGTTCAAGCCGCAGCTGCGCCGCAGCCCCTTCCTGGAGGGCCGGGCGGAAGAGCTGCGCACCGCGCTGATCGAGCACGACCTGGACGGACTGCTGCGCGAGATCGAGCTGGACCGCGCCAACGGCCTCCAGGGCAAGACCTGCATCCACCCCTCGCACGTCCTGCCCGTACACGCTCTGTCGGTTGTCAGTCACGAGGAGTTCAGCGACGCGCGGGACATCCTTCGCCCGGACCGGGAAGGAGGCGGAGTGATGCGCTCCGCGTATACGAACAAGATGAACGAAGTGAAGCCGCACCGGGCCTGGGCCGAGCGCACCCTGCTGCGCGCCGAGGTCTTCGGGGTCGCCCGGGAAGAGGTCGGCTTCGTGGAACTGCTCGCGGCCGGGCTCGCCGGCTGAATGACGAGGAAAGAGAACGACGACGTGGTCTGGTCGGGAACGTGGGTCGCGGAGCGGCTGGGCGTCGGGCTCCGAGGAGACGAGCAGCTGCCCGCCCTGCTGGGACTGGCCCTGCGCCGCAACCCCAAGCGGGCACACCTGCTCGTGTCGAACGTGCTGGGCAAGCACGTGCCGCAGTCGCCCTCCGTCGTGTACGACGCGGGGCACGGACTCGGTGAGCGGGTGCGCAAGCTTCTCGGGGACGAGGACGCGGCCCGGGCGGTCGTCCTCGGCTACGCGGAGACGGCGACCGGCCTCGGTCACTCGGTGGCCGACGGGGTCGCCCTCGCGCCGTATCTGCACTCCACGCGGCGTCCGGTCGACGGCGTGGAGCGCGCCGGAGGCTTCGAGGAGTCCCACTCCCACGCCACCTCGCACCTGCTGCTGCCGGAGGACCCGGACCTGCTGGCGGGCGCGGGCCCGCTGATCCTCGTGGACGACGAGTTCTCCACGGGCAACACCGTCCTCAACACCATCCGTGACCTGCACGAACGCTATCCACGCGACCGCTATGTGATCGTGGCGCTGGTCGACATGCGTGCGGAGCAGGACAGGGACCGGCTGGAGTCCTTCGCGACGGAGATCGAGGCGCGGGTCGACCTCGTGTCGCTGGCCTCGGGGACGGTGAGCCTGCCGGAGGGCGTGCTGGAGAAGGGGCAGGCACTGGTGGCGCAGTACGAAACCCGGGCCGGCTCCGATGCGGCGCAGGGTCCTTCCGTGGCTTCTCCCGAGGCCACGCAGAGCTCTCCCGCGACTTCGCCCGATGCCGCGCCGAGCTCTCCCGCGGTCTCTCCCCAGGGGCCGGCGGGCCGGGTGCGGCGCGTCGAACTGGAGTGGCCGGCGGGCGTGCCCGACGGCGGACGGCACGGCTTCACCCCCGAGCACCGCGACCGGCTGGACGCCGAGGCTCCTGCGATGGCGCGCCGTATCGCGGAGGCCCTGGACCTCCCGTCGGCGACCGCGACCCGGGACGCCGACGCCCGCCCGCGCATTCTGGTCCTCGGGTTCGAGGAGCTCATGTACGCGCCCCTGCGCCTCGGCACCGCCCTGGAGCGGATCGCCGACGCCGACGTGCGCTACTCCACCACCACCCGCTCGCCCGTCCTTGCCGTCGACGACCCCGGCTACGCGATCCGCACCCGGCTCGTGTTCCCCGCCCACGACGACCCGGCCGACGGCCCCGGCGAGCGGTACGCCTACAACGTCGCCGGCGGCGGCTTCGACGCCGTCGTCGCGGTCGTGGACTCCGTGGCCGACACCCCCCGACTGCACGCTCCCGACGGCCTGCTCGCGCAGCTGGCCGCCCACACGCCGCAGGTCGTGCTGGCCGTCATACCCTCATACACCCCGCACACCCCCGAAAGGGTGTCCATGCTGCCCGAGCCCCTGCGCGGACCCGCGTTCTCCTCCTACGCCCCCGATGAGGTCGGCTGGTTGCTCCAGGACCTCTCGGACGCCGAACTGGAGGCGCCGACCGAGGAGCGCGAGGAGGCCATCCAGAGCGGGGGAGCGCACTACGCCGAGTCGCTGCCGGTGGAGTACCAGCCGAGCGCCGAGTACCAGCAGCTGTTCAAGGCCGCTCTGGACACCTCCGCGGCCCGCATCGCCCGCGCGGTCGGCACCGTCACCGAGACCGTCCTCGCCGAGGTCCCCCTGCGCCGTGGCCGGCGTGGGACGGACCCCCACCCGCGGCCGGTCCTGGTGTCGCTGGCCCGCGCCGGCACCCCCGTCGGAGTGCTGATGCGCCGCTGGGCCCAGCACCGGCACGGCATCGATCTGCCGCACTACGCCGTCTCCATCGTGCGGGGCCGCGGTATCGACGCCAACGCCCTGCGCTGGCTCCAGCAGCACCACGACCCCGCCGACGTCGTGTTCGTCGACGGCTGGACCGGCAAGGGCGCGATCACCCGCGAACTGGCCGCCGCGGTCGCCGAGTTCGAGGGCTTCGACCCGGAGATCGCCGTGCTCGCCGACCCGGGTGGGTGCGTGCGCACCTACGGCACCCGCGAGGACTTCCTCATACCTTCCGCGTGCCTCAACTCCACGGTCTCCGGCCTGATATCGCGCACCGTCCTGCGCTCCGACCTGGTCGGTCCGGACGACTTCCACGGCGCGAAGTTCTACCGCGAACTCGCGGACGCCGACGTCTCGAACCACTTCCTCGACACCGTGGCCGCCCGCTTCGACGAGGTCGCCGTCGCGGTCGACGCCGAGGTGAAGGAGCTGCTGGCCGCCGACCGCGCCCCGACCTGGGAGGGCTGGGCCGCCGTCGAGCGCATCAGCGAGGAGTACGGCATCCACGACGTGAACCTGGTCAAGCCGGGCGTGGGCGAGACGACCCGCGTGCTGCTGCGGCGCGTCCCCTGGAAGATCCTCGCCAAGCGCGGCGCGGGCGCCGACCTGGACCATGTACGGCTGCTGGCCGAGCACCGCGGCGTACCGGTCGAGGAGGTCGACGAACTGCCGTACACCTGCGTCGGGTTGATCCACCCCCAGTACACGCGCGGCGCGACCGGCGCCGACGGCAGGGCGGTGACGACGCCGTGAGCACCGCGCCCACCCTCGTCGCCAGCGACCTCGACCGCACCCTCATCTACTCCAGCGCGGCACTCCAGCTCACGATGCCCGACGCGGACGCCCCGCGGCTGCTCTGCGTCGAGGTGTACGGCGGCAAGCCGCTGTCGTACATCACCGAGACGGCCGCCGGGCTGCTGCCCGAACTCGCCGCGGCCGGCATCTTCGTGCCGACCACGACGCGCACCCGCGAGCAGTACGGCCGGATTCATCTTCCCGGCCCGACACCGCAGTTCGCCATCTGCGCCAACGGCGGACACATCCTCGTCGACGGCGTCTCCGACCCCGACTGGCAGCGGCAGGTGGCCGCCCGCCTCGGTGACGAGTGCGCCTCGCTGGACGAGGTCCGTGCCCATCTCGTCGCCGCCGCCGACCCGGCCTGGCTGCTCAAGGAACGCGTCGCCGAGGACCTCTTCGCCTATCTGGTCGTCGAGCGTGCCCTGTTGCCCGACGGCTGGGTCAAGGAGCTCGCCGAATGGGCGGCGCCCCACGGCTGGGCCGTCTCCCTCCAGGGCCGCAAGATCTACGCCGTACCGCAGCCGCTCACCAAGAGCGCGGCGGTTCGTGAGGTCGCCCGACGCACCGGCGCCGAGCAGATCCTCGCCGCCGGGGACTCCCTCCTCGACGCCGACCTGCTGCACGCCGCGGACCGCGGCTGGCGGCCCGGCCACGGCGAACTCGCCGACAGCGGCTGGCGCGCCGCGAACGTCGAGGTGCTGGAGGAGACGGGCATCGCGGCGGGCGAGGAGATCCTGCGGCGGCTGCTCGGCGGGATCGGTCCGGTGGCGTCGCTGCCGGCGGCCTGACCGGGACGGCGGGGCGCGGCTCGTTTTCCGGCAGCCCGCCGCCTCCGTGCCCCCCGCCTCGGGGCGCGGGGGTCGGCGGCGCCGGCCGCCCCGCCGCCCTGCGTCCTGGCCGTCAGCGTCGCCGTACCCCCTTGCCCCGCTTGTTCAGGCGTACGCCGATGAAGGCCACCACCCCGAGCACCGCGGCCACCAGCACGACCGTCGAGTAGGTCGAGACATAGCCGGTGACGTCCTGCCAGTTCTCGCCGAGCAGGTAGCCGGCAAGAATGAAGACGGTGTTCCAGATCGCGCTGCCCAGCGTCGTCAGCCCCAGGAACAGCGGCAGCGACATCCGTTCCACGCCCGCCGGCACCGAGATCAGCGACCGGAAGATCGGGATCATCCTCCCGAAGAACACCGCCTTCGCGCCGTGCCGCGCGAACCACGCCTCCGTCCGCTCGATGTCGGCGACCTTCAGCAACGGCAGCTTCGCGGCGATGGCGACCGTACGGTCCCGGCCGAGCAGCGCGCCGACCCCGTACAGCGCGAGCGCCCCGATCACCGAGCCCGCCGTCGTCCACAGGAGGGCCGCGATCAGGTTCATCTGCCCGGTGCTCGCCGAGAAGCCCGCCAGCGGCAGGATCACCTCGCTGGGCAGCGGAGGGAAGAGGTTCTCCAGGGCGATGGCGATGCCCGCCCCCGGGGCGCCCAGGGTGTCCATCAGGCCGTTGACCCAGCCCGGAGCGCTGCTTTCGATCGCGGTTTCCATGCGAGCCACGCTAGGCAGCCGAAGCTGAAGAGAAACTGAAGGCCGCCGCACACCATCCTGCGGTTTTCCCCAGTGTGCGAGCCGTGCCGGACCGGCTAGCGTGGCCGATCATGAGGGCGGTCACGGTACGGGGAGCGTGGTACGCGGCGGGGCTGGCTCTCGGGGCCGCGACCGCCGTCGCCGAACTGCTCCTCACCCTGCTGGCGGGCCTGTCCCTGCTGCTCGTCCTCGCCTGGCCGCGCGGTCGCCGCGCCGTGCTGCGACGGCTCGGTGCGATCGCGGCCGGGATCGCGGACGCCGAACGTCGCAGGCTGAGCCGCTTTCTCGGTGTGCGGATCTCCGACACCTACGACGACGTGCGCGCCCTGCGCTACGTCGTGGCCCGCTGGCCCCTCGGGCTGCTCGGCGGTCTCGTGCTGTTCTGCATGGCGACCGGCATCCTCTATGTCGGATTCGGTCTGTTCGGCTGGTTCTTCCGCGGTATCGACCACCCCTGGGCGGTCGTCGCCACCGGTCTGGCCGGATTCTTCCTCGTCTTCCTCACCGTCCAGGCCGTCTTCGGCACGGCCCTGCTGGAAGGGCAGCTGGCGGGGCGTCTCCTCGGCCCCAGCCACCAGGACGAGTTGGAGCGGCGGATCACCCAACTCGCGACCAGCCGGGCCGAGATGATGGACGCCGTCCACGACGAACGCCGGCGCATCGAGCGCGACCTCCACGACGGCGTCCAGCAACGCCTCGTCGCCCTCGGCATGCTCATCGGCCGCGCCCGGCGCAGCCGCGACACCGAACGCGCCGGCCAACTCCTGCTCCAGGCCCACGAGGAGAGCCGCCGCGCCCTGGCCGAGCTGCGCGAGGTCGCCTGGCGCATCTACCCGACCGTGCTGGACGAGGCGGGACTGCGCGCCGCCCTGGAGACCGTCGCGGAACGCACCCCGCTGCCCGTGCTCCTGAACTACGCCGTCGACGAACCTCCCGGCCGCCAGGTGCAGACCGTCGCCTACTTCGTCGTCTCCGAAGCCGTCACCAACGTGGTCAAGCACTCCGGCGCCACGCGTATCGCCGTCACCCTGCGGCGCGAGCCCGGAGCACGGACGCTGCGCCTGCACGTCGAGGACGACGGATCGGGCGGCGCCGACCCGACGGGCGGCGGACTGCTCGGCCTCGCGGGCCGGGTCGCCGCGCTGGACGGCCGGTTCGCGGTGCACAGCCCGGCCGGAGGACCCACCGAGATCATTGCGGAGCTGCCGTGCGCGTAATCCTGGCCGAGGACTCGACCCTGTTGCGGGAGGGCCTCGTGCGTCTGCTCGCGGAGGAGGGGCACGAGGTCCTCGCTGCGGTCGGCGACGCGGAACAACTGCTCGCGGCCGTCGAGGCGCACACGCCGGACGTGGTCGTCACGGACGTCCGGATGCCACCGACCCACACCGACGAGGGCCTGCGCGCCGCCCTGGAGATCCGCCGCCGGCGGCCTGAGGTGGGTGTTCTGGTGCTGTCGCAGTACGTCGAGAAGCGGTACGCGACCGAGCTGCTGACCCCGGACCCGGAGGTCCCCGGTCCTCAGAACGCTGGTCGCCAGGGCGCTGGTCACCAGGGCGCGGGCCAAGGGGCCGGTCATCAGGGCGTCGGCTACCTCCTCAAGGACCGCGTGGTCCAAGTGGACGAGTTCCTGGAGGCGTTGGAGCGGGTGGGCCGGGGGAGGGCGGCATTCGACCCCGAGGTGGTCCGCCGGCTTCTGGCCCGCAGCAGCCGTACGGATCCGCTCTCCCGGCTGACGGCGAGGGAGCGAGACGTGCTGGGGGAGATGGCACAGGGGCACACCAACGGGTCGATCGCCGCGCACCTCCATGTCTCGCAGAGCGCGGTGGAGAAACACATCAACGCGATCTTCGACAAGCTCGGCCTGACGGGCACGACGGGCTACTCACGCCGGGTGCTGGCCGTGCTGAGGTATCTGGGTTCGTGAGGTGCGCGGGCGGTGCTTGTGGGCCGGTGTATGCAGGCAGCGCGTGTCATGCCGGTGCTCGGTGCTCGGTGTGCGCCGGGTGCTGAGGGGCGTGCGGGGCGCCCGCGGGTGTGGTCCGCGGGCGCGTCCGGGGTGTCGTCCGTCAGCCGCAGCAGCCGCCACCGCAGCAGCCGCCGCCCCCGCCACCACCGCTGGGAGCGGACGCGGGCGAGGACTTCGTACCGCCGACGGCGACGGTGGACAGCAGCTTCACGGTGTCCTCGTGCCCGGCCGGGCAGCTCGCCGGATCGGCGGAGCGGGCCATCGGCCGGCTGACCTCGAAGGTGTCGCCGCAGCTGCGGCAGCGGTATTCGTAACGGGGCATGGCCTCAGGCTACGCGGTCGGCCGCGGGCCGGGCGGGTCCCGCCGGGACTCGGAGGCTCCGGGAGCGGCGTCCTGCGCGCCGCCCTGCGTACCGGTGGTGCCGGTGGTTCCGGGCGGGCTGGTGGTTCCGGGACCATCGGTGGTGGTGCCGGGAGTGCTGGTGGTGCCGAGGGCGCCCGATCCCTGCCGGGTGCCGCTGCCGCTGCCGCTGCCGCTGCCGCTGCCGCTGCCGGTGGCGAGGCCGGCCGGCTCCCGCTCCGACCCGGACCCCTGCACGGCCTTCGCCTCGGCCCGGCGACTGGCGTGGAGCTCCTGCGCGGCCTCCTCGGGATGGCGGGCGCGCCAGTACGGGTTGTCGTGCGGCAACGTCGAACTGACCCTGCCGTACATCCCGAACGTCATCAGCATCAGCCCCACCACAAAGCTGAACAGCACGTTCTGGATCTCGAAGGCGAGCGGGTTGAAGCCGGTGTCCAGCAGGGCGAGATTGACGAAGCCGCTCGCGACGAAGAGCACGCCGAGGACCATGTTCATCGTCGAGGCGACATTGCCACCCATGACCATGCCGACGAGGAGCAGCGCTCCCACACAGATGGACAGGACGCTCAGCGCGCCGTTCGTGCTCAGACCGGCGACCGTGTCGCCCTCGGTGTCGAAGAAGCCGATCTTGTCGATCAGTCCGAGGATGCCGAAGGCGATCAGGATCAGCCCCATCAGTCCGGCACCGACGCGGTAGACGCGGCTGAGGCGGTGGTCGACGGGAAGGTGGTCGTCGAACCGGAGGCGCTTGCCTTCGGCGGCGTTCCGGCTTCTGCCGTGCAGCACGTGAGCGGCCATGTCCGGCCTCCTTGGGGACGTACGCGTCCTTCCAGCATCCGCCTGCGGCCGGACGGCTTCAACTCAGTGGCCGGGAGGGCGGGCCCGGCGGGCGGCGGCGGCCGGCACGAGGCGCACGGGGCCGGTCGGGGGCGTGGCGGCCGGCGGGGGCACGCCGACGGGGGCACGCCCGTACGGAGAGTCACGCGTCCCACCGGTAGGGGGACGCGCGTCCACCGGTACGGAAAGGCACCCGTCCTACCGGTACGGGATGGCACCCGTCCTACCGGTACAGGTGCGGATTCGGCGGTCAGCTGCCGTGGGCGCCCCGGTCCTCCCGGATCTGCTCGACCACGCGGGCCGCCGTACGCCGTACCGCTTCCGTCTCCATCAGGAAGTGCCAGTAGTCGGGGTGACGCCCTTCGAGGGCGGTGACGGCCCGGTCCAGCCGGGCGACCGCGTCGTCCAGCGGCCGGGCATGACGGGGATCGGGCGTGTTGCGCCCGGCCATCGCGAGCCGCTGGGCATCACGGATGGCGAAGCGCGTGCGGTCGATCTCGTGCTGCGGGTCCTTGGACACGGCGTTCAGCCGCTGGAGCCGGTCGCCGGCCGCCGAGACCGCCTCGTCGGTGCTGTTCAGCAGTGCGCGGACGGTGCTGAGCAGGGCGGTCGCGTCCGGCCAGCGCTGCTCCTCGCGCGCCTTGGCCGCCTCGCGGAGCCTCTCCTCGGCCTGCCGAACACTGTTCGCGGCCTGGTCGGGCACCGGCTGGAGGTCCTGCCAGCAGGCGGCGGAGAAACGGCGCCGCAGCTCGCTGAGGACGGGGTCGACGGTGCCGGCACGGTTGGTGAGGGCCTGGGCGCGCGTACGCAGCGACACCAGGCGCTTGTCGATCTCCGCGGCGAGCTCGGGCAGCCGCTCGGCCTCCGCCCGTACGGCCTCGGCGTCGCGCATCACCCGGTCGGCGCGCTGGAGGGTCTCGGCGACGCCGTGACGCCCGGCGCCCTGGTTGAGCATGGTGAGCTCGGGAGCGAGGGCGGCGAGACGGGCGGCCAGGTCCTCCGCTCGCAGACCGGAGCTGCGCACCGAATCGAGAGCATTGCTCGCAGAGAGGAGCGCCTGTCGCGCCCGCTCCACGGCGGGGGCGAGCCGGGCCAACTGGGTCTCGGCCTTGTCCAGCAGCGGCCCGAGCCCCGCGGCGAAGCGGTCGAGATCGGCCTTGACCCGTACGAGCTCGTCCTTCGCACGGTTCAGCTCACCGCGCGCCTGCGAGGCGACGGAGGGTTCGAGATCGTCCCGGTCGAGGTCATGGGCGTCGACGGCGGTGATGTAGAGCTGACTCACCTCATCGATACGCCGCCCGAGGGCGGCGAAGTCGTCCACCGTGCGACGAGCCCCGGGGGAACTGTCCACGGCCGTGATCGTCTCGATGGAGATCCGCAGATCGCGCTGCGCGGTGTCCAGCTCGTAGAAAGCTGCGGCTGCTGCGTCCTTCGCGGCCTGCGCGTCGGCCCGCTGACTCTCCCCGCGCCCGCCGAACCAGCGCCGCGTACCCCCGCCGGCGAACGATCCCGACATGACACCCGACAGCGCCACGGCCACCATCGGCACAGGCAGCAGCACCAGAGCGAGGACATCCCGGACGGCACTCGCTTTCGCTCTTTCGTGCGGCTGCGCGTGTGTCGCCGTCACATCCCTCTCCCGTGCCGTGTCGCCGTACCCGGTTCATTCTCCCACCAGGTAGTGACGAACACACGGGTCGGTTAGTTCGCGCTTCGCACCGTCACTTTGCCGTTGTCGCTGCGAGCCTTCACGACGTGGGAGCTGCCGTCGTCGGTGGGCACGTCCACATCGACCCTGCCGTTCTCGCTCTTGGCGGTCACGGCGTACGGCCCCCCGGAGCGCGGCAGCTCGATGACGACCTGCCCGTTGTCACTGACGGTCTCCACGGTGTCCGGCACGGCGGCGAGCCCGAGCTCCACCCTCCCGTTCTCCGACCGCGCCTTCACGGTCCGCGCGGTGACGTCCTGCGCGACGACCTTGCCGTTGTGGCTCACCAGATCCAGCGCCCCACTGGAGTCCCGCACCTCGACGGCCCCGTTGTCGGACCGGATGGTGAGCGGCGCACGGAACCCGCCGGCGTTGACACCCCCGTTGTCGTTCTCCACGGTCACGGCGACATCCCGCGGCACCTTCACGGTGTGCCGGGCCTCGCAGTCACTCGCAACGGCAGCGCACTTGACCCGCAGAGTGAGCCGTTCCCCCTTCATTTTCCACGTCGCCTCGGGCCCGCTCCCGAGAAACACCCACCCGTCGACCTGCCGGGTCACCTCGACGTCCTTCACATCGGCGGCGACGAGCTCGATACGGGAGTCGCCGCTGTCCACGGTGAGGGTCTTGCCGGCGAGGGGAAACTTCCTGCTCTCGACGGGAGCATCCTCAGCCTCGGCACCCCCACACCCGGCCAGCACGACGACCAACCCCGCGACCCCACCCACCACGCCGACGCCCCGAAGAACACGCTGCGCGACGGAACGCCCGGTGGTGACGCGCGTACCGGTGTGAGCGGTCATGGTGATCATTCCCCCTGCGGATGAAGTGCGGTGCTGCCGACTGCGCCGACGGGTCTCACGGTAGGAGCGAGGGCCCGTCGCCTACGATCCGGCCGACCACCGGATCGGGGGTGGGGGTAGCCCCAGGGGGGAGCGGGGCCGCCGCTCCAGGGGAGCGGGCTGGGGCGGGGCCCTGGCCGCGGGGAAAAGGTGTTTGCGGGGCGGGCCAGTGGGCCATGTACGCTGTTCACTCATCCACGGGTGCGTAGCTCAGGGGTAGAGCGCTGCTCTTACAAAGCAGATGTCGGCGGTTCGAAACCGTCCGCGCCCACCAGCCAGGACGCCCTCGCAGCGATTCGCTGCGAGGGCGTTGACGGTAGCAGTTGACGGCAGTGGCCAGCCCCCCGTCTAGATCCCCGCGCAACTGCACCCTGCGTTGCGTGCTCCGCTGCATCGGAGCCACGTCTGCTCGGCTTCGGACTGGCCCACGGGCCGGTCCAGGCCCCTCGGGCCCCGGTGCGGTTCAGCCGCACCCTCCGCAGGTCCACACTGCCGCAGCTCAGTAGGCATTCGCGTACGGGGCCTTCCAAACGGGGCCGGTCATCCGCGCAACCGCCACCTGAGAGACATCCATTCGAAGGCACCTTGAGGCTCCCTGCGCGCACCACCGATTTCCTGCTGCTGGACGCGCTGGGTCTAGATGGCGGTCTGGTGGGCTCGGGAGCGTCAACCCGCCCAGGCTTCGAGACCGGGTCGGAGGAAGCCGCGGGTCGTCTGCGCGATGGCGGTTCTGATCTTGCCGTGCTGTCGACCGCCTAGAGGACGAAGGCGCGTCAGTGGTGGCGGCCGTGCCAGCCGAGGGCCGACACGGGGTCGCCCTGGGGCGGGTCCACTGTGCCACGGACCGACTGGTCGGGCCCCAGGTGGCAGACCCCGCCGGCGTCCGAGCGCCCGTACCAGTAGGCATGGCAGCCCTCGGAGGGATACCTGTCGATAACACGTTATGACGCTTAGCGAAAGAGGATGGGGCCACTGCGGTGCGAGGTCATCCGCCAGCTGCTAGCTGGTGGTGGGGTGTCCCGGAGCTTTCGTACACCCACACCTGAGGTAACGGCGTGCCTTCCGCATGACCGCACCAGCGGGGATTCGCGGGGGCCGATGGCAACCTACGGCGACGAGGTAGTGCGGATTACTGGATGAGGGCCAAAGTCTTGGCCTTGGCCGCACCTTGGCGGAATCATCCTGCTATGAGCTTTAAGGGGCGATGGGGAGTACGGGCTGCGGGCGTGGTGTGTTCGGCTGCTGTTGTCTGGCTGTGTGCAACAGCGGTGAGGGACGGGTGGGGTGACGCTGATCCCGTCGCCAGTGTCTTCGGGGGTTTGGCAGGTGTTTTTGCCTTAGGCATCGCCGTGCGCGTCGAGAACCGCACCACTGCAGCGGCGGGTCTGCCGGTGTCGGAGGCGCCAGTGGTGCCGGAGTGGGTGCAGGGCCGGCCCGAGGCCGAGGAAGTGATCGCCATGGTGTCCCGCCGAAGATGGGGAGCAGGAGATGCGGTGGGGATCACCACGGGACTGCACGGTGCGGGCGGGTTCGGGAAGACGACGCTGGCAAGGGTGGTGTGCGCGGACCGCAGGATCCGGCGGCGTTTCGGCGGCCGCGTCTATCTAGTGACGATCGGCCGGGATGTGCGGGGGAGGGCAGCAGTTGCAGCGAAGGTTGCCGAGGTGACCCGATACCTGACTGGCGACACCCGCGAAACGGGCTCCGACCCCGATCTGGCTGGGGCTCACTTGGGCGGACTGCTATCGCAGCGGCCGCGGATGCTGCTCGTACTGGACGATGTGTGGGAGGCCGAGCAACTCGAACCCTTCCTCCAAGGAGCCGAGGGGCGTTGTGTACGGCTGGTGACCACGCGCAGGCCAGAGGCGCTGCCGATTGGAGCGGCGCGGGTAATGGTCGACCGAATGACCCGAGAACAGGCGCAGGCTGTCCTTACTCACAACCTGCCGCCCCTGCCGGAGGCATTGGTACGGGCGCTCGTAGCGGCGACAGGACAATGGGCGCTGCTGCTGCGTATGGCCAACCAGCGCATCGCCGCTCAGACAGCCACCGGCGCGGATGTGGCTGTCGCCGCACAGCAGTTGTTAGAACAGCTGCGCGCGGGTGGACCAGCCAGCGCGGACGACCCCGATACACCGCTGGATCTGGACGACCCGGTGCGCCGGAGCCTCGCAGTGCAAGCGAGCATCAAGGCGGCCACCACCCTGCTGCCCGCCGACGGCGCTCGCCGGTTCTCGGAGCTGGGCATCTTTGCTGAGGACGAAGCGATCTCTCTGCACTTGATCGCCCGGCTTTGGCAAGCCGCCGACAACCTGACCGAGTCGCAGGCCAGGACTTTGTGCAAGCAGATGGCTGACCTTTCGCTGCTCACCCTCGACACCACTGTGCCAGGCGGTGCAGCCCGTTTGCATGACGTCGTGCGCGATTACCTGCGCGCTGAACTCGCCGACGACCTGGCAACGGTGAACGGCTTACTGGTCGACGCCCTCGTAGCCGATCTTCCAAATGCCCCTTCATTCTGCACCGCCTATGAAGATCTGCGTGCCTGGTGGCAGATCCCCGAGGGCTACTTACGAGATCATCTCATCGAGCACCTCATGGACGCTGGCCGTACCAATCTGGCGGAAGCCGTAGCCAGCGACTTGCGCTGGATACGAGCCCGGCTGGACCAGCGCGGATTGACCGCCCCCCGCCGCGACTTGAACCGCGTGGGTACATCAACCGCCCGCGCTCTCGCGGAAGAGCTCGTTAACGCCCACGGCATACTCTCTAGAACCGACCCTCCGCACGTTGTGGAATCCGTCCTGCGCAGCAGGCTGCTCGTCGTACCGCACTGGGCATCTCAGACCGATGCTTTCCCGCTGGCTTTCCCTTCCCTTACTGACAGGTGGGCACCTCCAGACTCTTGGGAGCCTGCGCCTCTTGCCGGGGCCACCGCCGAGGTGAACGGAGTCGCAGTCGGCCCGGACGGGACTTGGCTTGTCACAGGCGACCGTGACGGCAAGGTGCGAATCTGGGACGCCTCTGGAACCCTGACGCGCACCCTCGACGGTCACACCGGTGCGGTGAATGTGGTAGCTATCAGTGCAGACGGGACCTGGTTCGCCACCGGCGGCCGTGACGGGCGCATACGAATTTGGGACCCCGAGAGCGGGTCCCTGCGCCATACCATGACCAGCTATGCGGGTGCGGTGAAGGCGGTAGCTATCAGCCCAGACGGGACCTGGTTCGCCACCAGCAGCCGTGACGGACGGGTGCGAATCTG
Source organism: Streptomyces sp. NPDC096193 (assembly GCF_040302905.1). NCBI lineage: Bacteria > Bacillati > Actinomycetota > Actinomycetes > Kitasatosporales > Streptomycetaceae > Streptomyces > Streptomyces sp. NPDC096193. The sequence goes on from NZ_JBEOSJ010000019.1 coordinate 95,249, forward strand.
GGACCCGACCACCGGCGTCTGCCGACACACCTTCAATAGCCGTTTCGACGGAGCGGTCGCGGTCAGCCCAGACGGGAGCTGGCTCGTCACCGGCGACGTTCGCGCGGTCCAGATTTGGACCTCAGATGGAAACCTGCGCCAGACCATATACAACCAGCACGGTGCGGTGAACGCGGTTGCGATCAGCCCGGACGGAGCCTGGTTCGCCACCGGGGGACATGACGGGATGGTGCGGGTCTGGGACCCCGCCGGGACCCTGATTCACACCTTCGCCGGTCACGTCAGTGCGGTGAATGCGGTTGCAATCAGCCCGGACGGAGCCTGGTTCGCCACCGGCGGACACGACCGGGCGGTGCGGGTCTGGGACCCCGCCGGGACCCTGATTCACACCTTCGCCGGTCACATCAGTGCGGTGAACGCGGTTGCGATCAGCCCGGACGGAGCCTGGTTCGCCACCGGCGGACACGACGGGATGGTCCGGGTCTGGGACCCCGCCGAGATCCTGCGCCGAGACGTTACTCGCCAACCAGGTGTAGCGGACGCAGTCGTTGTCAGGCCGGAAAGAATCTGGCTGGCCACCGGAGGCGACGACCGGACAGTGCGGATCCTGGACCCCGTGGCCGAGTCGAGGCGTACCCCCTGCCCAGACCACATTGGAAATCAACGCGCGGTGGCAGTTAGTCAGGACGGCACCTGGCTCGCCACCGGGAGCCACGATGGGGCAGTGCAGGTTTGGACCCTTCCCGCTGGAACCCTACGCCGCACCCTCGTCGGCCATTCCAGCAAGGTAAACGCGGTGGCAATAAGCCCGGATGGCGCGTGGATAGCCACCGGCGGCGACGACCGGGCGGTGCGGATCTGGGACCCTTCCACAGGGACCTGCACCCGTATCCCCGGATATCTCGATGGCGCCGTCTACGCGGTGGCAATCAACCCAGAGGCAGAGTGGATCGCCACTGGAAGCCGCGGCGGGACAGCATGTATCTGGGACTGCAACACGGGGACGCTGCGCCACTCCTTTACCGGTCACGATGGTGCTGTGTACGCAGTCGCGGTCAGCCCAGACGGCACGTGGCTCGCCACCGGCAGCCAGGGGGGGACAGTGCGGATTTGGGACTGCAACACGGGGACGCTGCATCGCACTCTCGCTGGCCACACCGGAGCTGTGACTGCAATCGCCGCCAGTCCAGACGGCACTTGGCTCGTCACCGGCAGCCGTGACGGGACAGCGCGGATCTGGCAATCCGACACCGGGACACTGCGCCACACCCTTGTCAACCACGAAGGACGAGTGAACGCGGTCGCGGTCAGTCCGCACGGCAACTGGCTCACCACCAGCAGCAAACATGTGGTGCGGATCTGGGACCCCACCACTGGAGAACCTCTGACGCTGATGCGCACCGAGGGCAATCTGTTCTCCTGCGCCTGGGGTCCCGACAATCGTTCGCTGTTCGCCGCAGGTGACCAGGGCCTGCACGGATACGACTTTCACCCGAGCACCCCTGGTCCCGTCCCGTGAATCCAGCCCCGACCACGGGTGAGTAGCACGCCTTCACCGTGGATCGAAGAGCTCAACATCACGGTGCCGAGCAGGACGGTCCCCGCTTGTCTTGAGCCCTGCGGGTCGGGTCCACATAGGCGAAAGGCGTTTCCCTTCCGACACGCTCGCGATGGGCCTTAACTAGGGCGCAGGCTCCTGGCACTGGAGAACCCTGCGACGGGCGTTAGTCGCAGGAGCATGACGTTCGAGACCGTCCGCGCCAACCAGCAACGCCCCCGCAGCGAATCCCTGCCGGGGCCTTGCTAGTCGGTACGGCTTGGGGTAGTTGCTCAGTTAGGTTTGCGTCTGCGCTGCAGTAGGCGGTCCATGTGTCCCATCGCTTCGCGCCTGTTGTCGTCGGAGACATGGGTATAGATGTTCATCGTGACGGCGATCTGAGAATGTCCCAAAATCTCCATCACGACTCGGGCCGGCACGCCTGCGGCGAATAGCAGCGTGGCGCACCCGTGGCGGGCGTCGTGCAGCCGGATGCGGGGGAGCCCTGCGTCATCCGTGACGCGTTCGAACGAGCGGCTGAGGTTCCTCGGCTCTACCGGACGGCCGGTGCGAGTCGTGAACACGTAGTCGCTGTCCTGCCAGGTCCCGCCAGCGACGTGGCGCTGAGCGAATTGACGGAGGCGCTGCCAACGCAGCGGAGCCACGCACATCAGCGGGATGGGAATGGCGCGAGTACGGCGGTTCTTGGTGGTGTCCGCGTAGAGCTCCTTCTGTACGCGCTGAAGCTGATTCCGCACCGTTAGAGTGCGGCGTTCCAGATCGATGTCCGACCACCGCAACCCAAGGATCTCCCCTCTGCGCAGCCCCAGCGACACGGCCAGTACGAAGGCCGTATACAGTGGATCCTTCCGTGCCACCTCCAAAAAGGCCATCGTCTGGTCCAGGTCCCACGGCTTGAGCTCCCGGGGCTGCACGCGGGGGGCGGGAACGAGTTTGACTACGTTCCTGCTGATGAGTTCCTCACGGCAAGCGGCTGTGAGCGCACTGCGTAGTACGCGATGCGATTCCTTAGCCGTGGCCGCCGACGCCTGTGCCGTTACGGCTGTGAGCAGGCGACGAACATCCGCTGCGCCCAAGGTCTCCAGGCGCTTGGAGCCGATGTGCGGGACGAGATAACGGCGCACGTGTGTCTCATATTTGGCGTACGTCGTCTTCTTGCGGTCGTTCCTGACGAACTCCTCCAGCCAGTAGGGCAGCCACTCGGAGAGTTTGGCGGAACGCGTCGGGGTTGGCACACCCTGCCGGTCCCGCAGAACCAACTCTTGCCGTTTGGTGTCGCATTCTTCCCAGGTGGCTCCGTAGACCGTCTTTCGCTTGCGGGTCCCGTCCGGCTGTGGGACGTAGACGCGGGCTTCGTATCGGCCGTCTTTGCGGCGCCAGATGCTGCCGGCGCCGTTGGGGTTCCTCTTCTTGGGCGCCATCAGGCTGATTCCTCCAGCTTGGTTTCCATGAAGGTGCGGAGAGACTCCGCGGGAATGCGGCGGCAGCGGCCGACGGTGTAGCTCTTGAGCTGCCCGGAGCGGATGAGGTTGTAGACCATGAAGCGGCTGAGCTTGAGGGCTTCCATGGCGTCGGGGACCATGAGCGCGGTGTGGGTCGGGGGCAGGGGCGTACTCACTGCGACCTCCAGAGCCGATGCGTTCGCTTCTTCTGAGGGATCCGCCACGTCCGCCACGCCGCCACATCGCAGGTCAGAGCCTTGATCATGTGGCGGTTAGCGGTTTTGTGGCGGATAGGTGCCGCCACACCCAGGGGTGTGGCGGCACCGAAGTGGCCGGGTTGGTTAGCCGGCGAGTACGGGCTGTGTGGCGGTTTCCGCGGACATGTGGCGGATGGCTGTGGCGCTATCCGCCACGGATGCACCCCTGCTGACCTGCGGTGTGGCGGCTGTGGCGGACGTGGCGGATTCTCCGGGGGGCGGAGGGCAGTACCTGACCCAGGCGTCTGCGAGGTCTTCCGCGTAGTAGCCCTTGGGGAACCCGGAGGGGGTGCGGATGCCACGCGACTTGATGGGCTTGTTGCTCGCGGTGACGTACTGCCCCAACAGCCGGCCGAGCGTGCGGGAGTTGATCGGCTTGTCGTCCAGATCGCCCCATGGACCGTCGTCCATGTGGAGCAGGCATTCGATGATGACGGCGGTGGGCATGCGGTCCGCGCCGCAGAACACCTTGTCCCGCAGATCGGTCAACAGACGGATACCGATGGAGGATTCGTCGTTGTCGTGGGCTGCGCTGATCAGCTCCACACAGGCAATCCGAGCCCTGGTCGGCCAGTCGCCTCCGGCAGCGTCCGCGACGGCGAGCAGGGGCTCCCACACGTCGGCGGGGCGGTCGGTGACGCCCTCGGGCATCTCGGGCCACGCGTTCGCCACGCGGTCCCGGACGGTGTCGGCCCACTCGGCGAGCCGGTCCCGCAAGGCGTGGCCTTGCTTCTCGTGGGTGCGCTGCCGGTAGGGCTCGACCTTCTCGTTCGGGGCGCGCTTGCGCATACGGACGATGACCGAGCGGGTCAGGACGGTGTCGGGCAGGGACCCGAGTCCGGCCATGGCGACCGCGCAGTAGGAGCCGAAGATCTGAGCGTTCTGGTTCGACCCGTCCCCGACGCACCGCAGGGCGCCGCCGCTGCGCCGGTAGCCGGCGTTCAGGAAGCCTCGCAGTGCTTCATCCGCCCCTGCTTTGGGGCCGAAGATGGTGTCCACCTCATCGAATAGAACCGTGGGCAGGCCGGCTGAGGAGTCGACGAGCCGATAGAGGGCGTTCGCGGAGGCGGACACTGTCGTCATGGGCCGGGGGGTGAGGAGTTCCACGATCTCCAGCGCCCGTGACTTGCCCGATCCGGGCTCTGGGGAGAGGAACGCGATCCGCGGGGTGGTCTCGAAGCACTCGATCAGGTGCGCGTGTGCGTCCCACAGGGTGACGGCGACGTATGCGGCTTCGCGGGGGAAGACGTTGAAGCGGCGGTGGAAGGCTTCCACCTCGTTGAGCACTGCGGCTCCGTCGATGGACGGGCCGGGAGCCTGGTTGCTGGTCATGCGGCGGTCCTCCCTTCCTGGGAGCTCCGGAGCGGGCAGATGTCTCGGTGGGTTTCGTGTTCGGTGATCAGGGCCAGCACCCGGGGTCGGCCCACAGCACTGCGGTCCCGGCCGCACAGGCATTTCGACGTGGCGGTGGGTACGGCGCCGCGTGGGGCGCAGATGTGCAGCCACGCGATCGGATATCGGCCGTCGCCCGGCTGCAGGTCAGGGCGAACAGCAGTGGGGACGCCTTCGGCGACGCCCTTCGGCGCGCCTACCGACCGCTGGCGCGTGGTCGGTTCGGCGTCCTGCGGGTGCGTCGTGGTGGCCGGTTGGCCTTCCAAGGGGGGATGGGGTGGGGTGCTCATGCCGCGTCCCGGGGCCGGGCTTTGCGGATGGAGCTGTCCAGTGCGCTGCGGATCGTGGCGCGGCACTCGGCAGCGGCGAGTCCCCGCGCCTCTCCCGCCGCTTGGAAGGCTTCCTCCACCACGTGACGGGGGATGTCGGCCCACGCGACGAAGCGGCCCACCTTGAAGGCGCTCCGGTTGAGCGTGATGTTGCCCGCCCCGTCCGGTGCGGCCATCACGGTCCGGCATTCGCGCTCTAGAGCGGCGGTGGCGGCGCGACTGCCGCTGATCGTGGGCCATGCGAACGGGATGACCGGCCGGGGCGTGGGTTTGTTCAGCAGGCCCACGATCCATGCGGGCAGCTCCGCGGGTGCCCTCTGGTCGGTGGCGGTGTAGAGGCCGGCCGGCGTAGTGGAGCTGGCCGCGACGACATAGCCGCCCCAGCCGCGGGTGTCGATCAGCGGGGCGAGGCTGCCCGCGGTGTTGCCCAGCCGACTGCCGGTCGGGGCGGTGAAGTATAGGTGCCATCCGCCGCTCGCGGTCCGGATCCGGTGGGTGGTGGGGATGGGCTGCCCGGTGCGCTCGCAGAGCGCTTCAAAGGTCGCCGCGCCGCAAGGCGCGTCCCCTTTGCTGTTGTCCTTCGGCTGGTCAAGGTCCACGACCAGCAGCCCTGAAGGGCCGGTAGCGATGCCGATGTTGAACGGTGCCCGTGCCCATGTGTCGTGGATGCGGTCGGGGTCGGTGGTGGCGCGTTGCTCCCATTTGCGGTGTCCGTCCGCGCACGCGCCGGTGCGCGTGCAGGATGCTTCTCCGTGCAGCGCGGGCCGCTTGGTGCCGGGGCGGAGGGGGAAGACGTGCCAGCCGCTTTGAGCGGCAGACAGTGCGGCGGTGAGTAAGGCCACTCGCCTACGGTCGGTGGGATGGGTCATGCTGGGAGACCTCCAGTTCGTGTGGCGTGCTGGTGGCAAGGGCGGCCCCATGTCATTGGCGTGAGAGGGGGCCGCCCTTGGCGTAGCTAGTGCCGCATCAGGCAAAGTTCGCCCTGTTGTCGGCGTGACGAGTTACGCGCATGGCTGCTTTCGGGTGATCGCACACAGAAGCCCGGCGCGGCGGCAGTGTCGCCCCGTGGCCGGGCGGGTCATGCTTCCGGTCGGCTACGCCGGTTCCTCCGGCGGTGCAACACCACGCGCAGAGGAGCCCGGTGTCGAGCGAAGAGAACAAGAGGTTGGTTCGCCGCTTCTACGCGGAGATCGACAAGGGCAACGTGGAGGCCATGGACGATCTCGTGGCCGAGGACTACGTGGACCACTCCCCGCCACCGTTTCCAGGACTCGGGGCCGGTCGCGAGGGGCTCAAACAGGCCTTCCGCCTCTTCTGGGAGGCCACTCCCGGGACCCATGAGATCGAAGACCAGATCGCGGAGGGCGACAAAGTGGTGACCCGGATGACGGCCCGTGGAGTGCATGAAAGGGATCTTCCCGGTATTTCCGCCACCGGTAACCAGCTCACGATGACGGCGACGGTGATGCACCGCATCGAAAACGGCAGGCTCGCCGAGAAGTGGTCGGACAAGGACCTTCTCGGATTCCTCCAGCAGCTCGGCGTCATCCCGCCACCCGGCGGGACGCCGGGATAGTCCTGGCGGCACCCTTGAGGACCCGCCAGGCAGGTTGCCGGATGGCGTCCGCCTCCGGGGCGTGGCGTCCGCCTCCAGGGCGAACCTTGCCTGATGCGGCACTAGGCCCGGTTGCGGGCGAGCTTGAGGGTGATGCCACCGACCCCGATGGGTCCGGCGGCGCCGGCGATGACGGTCGCGGTGTGGGCCGCGACGTCGAGGAGGAACGCGAGCGCGGTGACCAGTCCCCAGCCGCCCAGGACAGCGGCCCCGGCGATCGCGAACGGGACCAGGAGCCGCCGCACCGTGATGGCGTTGTGGGTCGTCGCCGCGGCGACGATGACGACCGGCTGACCGGTCGCCTGTGCGCGGTTCCAGATGTCGGCGGGTATGTGCGGGGCGATGATGCCGGGCGGGTCGTTGTGGCCCATGGCGAGCTCCTCGGGGTATGCCGCGGGCCCGCGGCAGAAGAGGCGCGGGCCCGGGCGGTGAGAGGGGTTGTCTTGTCGCGTTGCTTGTCGTGTGGCTTGTCGCTTGTCTTGTCTTGTCGCTTGTCGCCTCCCAGGTCAAAGCCCCTTTCGGCCCGCACAGAGCCGCATACGGTCCTTCTCGGGGGAGGCCCGACAAGCGACAACCGGTCAACTCTCGCCAGGCGTTTCGGGGGCGTGGCGCTGGTGGACGTAGCGGGCTTTGGTGCCGGTCCCGATCCGCACCGCGGTGCCGTCGTCGGTCCACGTCTTGAGCCAGCCGACGACGGTCTGCCGGGTGGTGCCGTGGACGTCGGCGAGCGCCCGAGCGATCGCGGACGCCCCCGTGCCGTCCGGTCCGGCGGCGAGCAGCAGCGCGAGCGCGTCCTGCCGCGCGGCGTTGTCCTCGCTCCGCAGCGCGGACAAGTTCAACCCCTGCCCGGTCGGGGCTTCCGACTCGTCGTCCGGCTCGCTGGTCGTGCCGAACTGGGCGTCGATCTGCTCCATGAACTTCCGCGCCAACGCGTCCTCATCGCTGCGGGACGGGCCGGTCGGCGGCTGCTCGCCTCGGAGTGCGGAGAGGTTCAGCCCGCCCGCGTTCCCCGGCTGCGCGTCGGTGTCCGTCGAGCGGTGGGCGGCCGTGTCGCGCATCCACGCGGTACGGTCCGGATCCCACCGCGACGTGTAGGCGTCGCCAGCCGCCTCTGCCGAGATCTTGTCCAGCTGCGGATGCAGGTCGGACGTCGCGGCGACGATGTCCCTGATCTGGTTCGGCAGGATGCGCCAGTTCTTGAACAGCGCGGCCCGGGACTGCGGGGTGCCCATGAACCCGGCCCCGGGGTAGGGGGCCTGTTCGACCTTGATGCCTTTGACGCCGGGGAAGATCTTCCCCAGGTCCATGCCTTCGACTTCGCCGCCGGTGAGGCAGACGCGGGTCTTGGCCTCGCGGCGGATCATCAGGTTCCCGAGCACGGATCCGGTGGCACCGAGCGCGGTCAGGACGGTGCGGATGCCCATGGCGCGCAGCAGCCGGATCACTTCGAGGATCTTCTTGGCGAGTTCCTTCATGTTCCGGTCGGTGCTGGTCAGGATCTCCGCGCCCTCGTCGATGACGAGCATGATCTGCGGGATCTTGGCGCTGATGGGGAGCTTGTCGTCGTTCCGCTCCGCCATCAGGTCCTGGTAGGCGACCTTGCGGTGGAGGCCGATGGCGAGCGCCGTGTCCAGCATCAGCAGCGCCTCGGCATGGGTGGAGGCGAGCCAGTCCACGCCGGGCCGCATGCCCTCCACGAACCCACCTTCGCTGCCGAGGGCGGATCGGACCCACGGCAGGCCGGCCGACCCGGCGTTGAGGTCGATGACCCAGGTGAGGGCGTCGGTGGTGCGGGCGAACCCGGCGAGGATGACGTGCACCATGTTCGACTTGCCCGACCCCGTCGGCCCGACGACGAGAGCGCACTGCTCGCGCAGGAACACGCAGATCTCTTCCGCGTTGGTGCGGTAGCCCCACGGGATCCCTGTGTAGATCGACAGCGGCCCGTACTCGTCCGGGTAGCTGCGCTCTTCCACCAGCACGTTCACGGTGGTCACGTCGATCAGGACGCGGCCCTGGTCGATGCCCTGCGATGCCGATGCGGTGCAGCCGTGCGGCAGCCTCGCGTCGGCCGACAGGCCGGGAGAGTATCCGGCGATCTTGTCCCAGGTCGTGCCACCGGCCGGGAGAGCTGCGTCGATGGTGAAACCCGTACCGGTGGGCCAGAACTCCACGGCGAGCACCCGCAGGGTCACCCCGCAGACACGCTGGACACGGTCGACCCACTCCGCAGCGATCGCCCGGCGCTCAGCGGAGAGTTCGGCGGCGATCTGGCGTTCGGCGGCGGCGATGGCCTCTTCCTCCCGCGCTTCCTCCCAGTGGGCTGAGTTGCGGGCGGCGGCGCCGATGCCGATGCCGATGGTGGCGAGCGATCCGATGGCGGCCCAGGTGAGGGGGCCGGTGGCCATGGCCCAGGTGGTCCACCCGCCGGCGACGAGCCAGGACGCGGCGCGGGAGGCGATGGTGCGGCCCATGCTGCGCACCTTGAGGGCGGCGACGGCGTGTCCGAGGGCTCCGGCGGTGCCGGCGGCGAGGGCCCAGCCGGGGGGCATGCCGGTGGCTGCTCCGGTGGTGGCGAGGGCGAAGGCTCCGGTGGTGGCAGACAGAGCGCCGGTCACGGGTCCGTGACCGGCGCTCCAGTCCCACACCGGCCCCGTTGAGGCGGTGTTGGCACTCATGATTAGACGTTCCATCCCTTCTCGGCCTCGGGCCCGTTGCGCGGGTCCTCGTGGCGGGCGATGTCCTGCTCGTGGGCCTGGCGGAACAGCGGCCCCATGTCCTCCGCGACCGCGACCGCGCTCATGACGGCGCCGAAGATGTCGTTGAAGCCGTCCGCGACTTCCTTCTCCAGCGGAAATTCCGAGTCCGAGCGCTCCGCCAAGACCCGCATCACGTTCGCCACGCTGGTGAGCGCGGCGGGGAGGCTTTCGACCATGGCCAGGATCTCCATGGCGCTCTCGGGGTCGTACTGCTGAGCTGCGGATTCCATCTCCGCAGCGGTCTCTTCGAAGTTGAACCCAGACACGGTGACTCCCTCACTGCTCGGGTGATCGGATGCTGTTGCCGGGACGAGACCGGCGGGACGCTCGGCCTGATCCTTGATCTCGTTCGCGTCTGTGCTGGTGGCTTCCGCGTCTGCGGCTGCCTCTTCGGTGTCCTGCGCCTGACGGATCGCCCCGTCACGCTCCGCCCGGTCCAACCGGGCCTGACCCATCAACTGCTGATACAGCCGCCGACCGGGGTGGATGAGGAACGGCAGACGGAACTTCCGCCCCAGCGGGCTGGTCAGCAGCCCGAGCAACCCGAGCGGCAGGGCGAGCAGCGCGGCGAGGAGCCGGCGGCCCTGGAACCGTGCTGTGGATCGGCGCAGTGCCTGCCGGGCGCGCTTGCGTGCCGGTGCCTTGCGCACCGCCGATCGGTTGTTCGCGATGTCCTTGCCGGTGCGCTGATCCTTCGCCGCACGGGCCTTGCGGAGCAGGGCATTGCGACCGGCCGTCGCCTTACCCAGCCCCTTAGCCAGAGCCTTCCCGGCCTTGCCCTTACTCCCCAGGCTGGCAGTGCGCTGTGCGGCCTTGGCAGACCTGCGGGCATCCGCCATGCCGCGGCGGGCAGCGGTGGTCTGCTGCCGGTTCGCGGCCCGCGTCGGCACCGCCTGCTTCTTCGCCGTACGCAGCGCACGCACCTGACCCAGGCGCCCCGAACCACCAAGGCTCTTGGCGGTGCTGGTGGCGCGCTTGCCCTGCCCGTGCTTGCCGCCCCGGGTACCGGATCCAACGGCGGGGCCTTTGCTGGCGTTGGGCTTGGTCCGGCCGCGACCAGCCGTCTTAGTGGTGCCGGCGTTCCCGTTACGGGACTGCTTCGGTATCCCGCCCTTGCGCAGCGAGCGGGCACTGGCGGTCGCTCCGGTCCGTGCGGCCGTACGGGCAGCAGCCTTGCGTTGCTTGCGCCGGTTGTCCTGGCGGCTGCGGACCGTTGCGGCCGTGCCGAGGACGACGGCACCGGTCATGGCGATGGCTGCGGCGATCGGCCCGCCCGCGAGAGCGGCGGTGGCGACCATGCCCGCGGTGCTGTTCGCCCCGACCGTGGCCAGCGGCAGTACGGGCCAGCCGCCGGGCGTGTGCTCAACCTCCGCGGCCGGTGCACTCGGCTGGGACTCGGGGGGCTGCGGGGGCGGTGATTCGGGTGCAGCCGCGGGGGCCGCTACCGCTTCGGTGCTGGTGTCGGTCATGCTGAAGGCACTCCTCGTGTGGAGTTAGGGGCCCGGCCGGATCTGTGGTGGAGAGGGCCGGGCCCTGCGAATGCGGGATAAGCGGCGCGCTGTTCCTCGGTGTTCGACGTGGCTTGGGACGTGGTTCAGGTCCAGCAGGAGGTGCTGTCGCAGCCCTCGTCGTCGTGGTCGAAGAGGGGCAGTTGGGTGCCGTACTTGAACAGCTCCTGCAGGGGGCGGCCGGCGCGGGTGAGGTAGACCGGCGGCTTGCCCTTGGCGGCGAGGTGGGTGTTGATCGTGTCTTCGACCTCACAGGCCCGGGCGAATCGCTCAGGCTCCTGCTCGTACATGGCCTGCCATTCGGGGATCTTCCGCATGGGGCAGAAGTCGCAGCTGCTCTTCGGCGGCATGGGCAGGCCGGCGGAGCGGATGATGCGCGGGCAGTCTGCCCGACGGATGCCGAGTTCCAGCAGCGGATAGACCAGCTGCTCATACGGCATGGCCCGATTGGGGTTGGCGCGGCTCATCTCATCCACGCTGATGCCCACCGCGACGGTGGCCTTGCTGCCGCGGGTCGCGCCATGCGCCTTCAGCCACGCCCCGGTGACCTCGATCTTGAACTCTCGAGTGCAGACCCGAGAACCCGGCTTGCCGTTGCTCAGGTAGACCGGGATGGTCTGCCGTCGCCCGCTACTGGTCATGATGCGCTGCCGGATCGTCTCCGTCTCACCGCGGCGTTCGCGGTGTAGCTCGATCAGATCCAGGCCGTGGGCAGCTGCATAGGGGGCGGCATGCTGTTCGACGTAGCGCAGAGTTCCGGGATTCTCGCTGTCGGAACCGACGTTGGCGAACAGGAAGGTGCGGAAGTCGAGCCGGCCGTGCGCGGCCAGGACCAGGGCGGCGTTGGACTGCCAACCGCCGCCGTAGCTGAACGTTCGCAGGGTCGTCATGCCGGCACCTCCACCGAGGTGGACGTCGACACGCCCTGGTCGCGCAGCTCCTGGTAGTGGCCGTTCACCCAGCCGATCGACCAGCCGCACAGATCGACAGCGGCCCGCACGGAGAGCCCTTCGACATAGGCGGCGTGCACGATGCGCCGGGCGTGGTCCTCGCCAAGCTTCTCGGTCACCGGGCCGTCGGACAGGAGCGCGGTGCGTTCACGAGCGGCCTGCTCCGCCCGCTCGCGCTGTTCACGACGGGCCGCCTGTTCGCGTGCCAGTCCCTCCGCCTCGCGGCGCTGCGTGGCCTCACGTTCACGGTGTTCACGTTCACGCTGCTGCTGTTCACGCTCGCGTTCACGGCGTTCATGCGCCTCCCGCTCAGCACGCTCCCGCGCCTCTGTCTGCTCGCGTTCCTCGCGGCGTGCCGCCTGCTCCCGCTCGGTCTGTTCACGGGCCAACCGGGCCTCGTGCTCACGCTGTTCACGCGCCAGGTTGGCGGCGTGCTCACGCTCCTCACGGGCCCGCTGCTCTGCAGCCTCGCGCCGCTTGCGGTCCGCCTTCTCGTGCTCCGCCCGTTCGGCCTTCTGCTGGGCATTGTGGGCGGCGAGTGCGGTGGTGATGGCGCGCCGGTAGGCGAGCCCGGTCTCTGCTGTGACGATCAGCAGCAGCGGTGCGACCGCGTGTACAGCGACCCCGACCAGGTCCTTTCGCAGGGCGGAGTCGGTGACGTTGAGGGCGAGGGTCATGCAGCCGGTCATCCACCGCAGCACGACCGGCCACCGGCCACCGTCCCCTCCCAGCCGTGCGAGAACGGAGTCGAGGCGGACCACGATGACCACCGCGGCGTCGACCACTAGGGGCAGAATCGGCGCGGTCCAGTCCCAGTCGTCCGGCGTGTGAGCGGCCATCAGCGGAGTGACGGTAAGGATGGAGTAGAGCATCGCGCCGGCCACGATCAGCCACGTGCCAACCGACAACGCGCGCTCCGCTGAACGGATCTGAACACTGTTCATTCCGTCGCCTCCCGCACCGTGGCCGACGCGATCAGCACCACCGCCGACGACGGGTCGCCCAGGATCGCGGAGTCCTCGGTCCACTCCCAGTCAGTGTCGTCCGTGAGCACGTAGCCGAGCGCGGCCACAGCCCGTGAACGCTGTTGAACGGTCGGTACCGCAGCCCAGCGACCGAGGTCCTGCTCGGGCCAGTGCGACTGCCCGTCGAGCCGCGCCACGTACAGCCGCCACCCGCCCGTGGCCGCACGGCGGGACATCTGTGCGGTGAACGTCGCGGCCATCAGGCCACCTCCGGCGAACCCGGTACGGCCCGGTTGGTCAGCTCACGGCGGGCGACCAGCACCCGCCGGCGGGCGCGGCGGATCCGGCGCATGTCCAGCGGCGACGGCGTTCGGTCCAGCACGGTGATCTGCGCGTCGAGCAGTTCCAGCTCCGCCGTGATGACGGGCATCTCCCGCTCGATCGCGTCGAGCTCCGCCGACGTCGGCTCGATCTCCAGGCTGGCGGCGGTGACAAGGGCCTGAAGTGCAACGATGGTCTTCATGGGTCGTGGTCTCCCTAGCAGTAGGCAACGGCCCAAACAGCACCCCCGGAGTAGCCGCTCCGGGGGTGCACGCCGTTGAAGTCGGAGAATCCGGCTCCCCTCAACCCCGCCCGTACGGCACATGGCCGGACGGGCGAGGGAGGCAACCGGCCGCGGCATCCGCCGCGCAGGTGGTCTGACTCCGAAAGTCACCGGCTATCTCGGTGCACTGTCGCGGCAGATCAGGAAGACGCGAGTGGGCGTTGCCGCTCTTTGCCGGTCCAGCACCGATGGCGCCCACGTACTTAACTGCTGCATTGAAACTCCTCTTCTCGCTGGTCATGACAGGGGTGGATCACTGCAAGGGGGAGCTGTGTCCCCACTCTCCGGCCGTTGCTCGCGGTCGCCGGGCCACCTCGCCAGTACGGGCCATATCCCTGTTCCACCTGGCCTTTAGCGGGATTGCAGCGTCCCCGCCCTCTCCTGATGAGCAGCCCAAAGAGGGCCCCTCAGGTGTTGCTGAAACCGCAGTCGCACCGATGGTCGATGCAGTACCTCTATTACAGGTACTGCATCGAGCTCCGTCAAGCTTGGCGGAGAACTCTCCGAACTTCGCGCCGAAACTTCTTGGCGCACCATCAGAATCTCTGCAGGTGGGGGGCGTTGTGCACCGCGCGTGTGGACACCTTGGGGTCATCTCGCTACGTTCAGGACGTCCCTAGACGTCCCACCGGGGGTTGAGATGTCCAACGAGCGCTTGAGATCTGCTCTCTTAGCGCAAGGCATGACCGTGCAGGACCTGGCCGAGTCAATCGAAGTCAACCCAAAGACGGTTGAGCGCTGGATCACGCAAGGGAAGGTCCCCTATCGGCGGCACCAGTACGCGACCGCATCCGTGCTTAAAGTCGAGGTGACGACCCTGTGGGAGGACGCCCGCACGGTGGACAGTGCGGTTGACCTGAGCAAAGCGGAGATTGTGACGGTCTATCCGCATCGGCACATGGTGCCCCCCGGCCTATGGCGGGAGATCTACGAGCGGGCGCAGTCGCACATCGACGTGCTCGTCTACTCCGGCCTGTGGCTATCGGAGGACCCGCTTTTTCACGGCCTGCTCAAGGCCAAGGTGCAGGGAAACGCCCAGGTGCGCATCCTGCTCGGAGACCCCAACTGCGCCGCAGTGCGGCAGCGCGGAATAGACGAGGGTCACCAGATCATGGACGGCAAGATTCGCAACGCATTGATGAACTATCGCCCGCTTTTCAAGAGCCACCCGGACATCGGCTTCCGGCTTCACGATGCGACGCTCTACAACTCACTGTTTCGAGCCGACGACGAGATGCTGGTGAACACTCACGTCTACGGCATCGGCGCGTATATGGCGCCTGTCCTCCACCTACGACGCCTGCCGGGCGGCGGTCTCTTCGAAACCTACGCGAATAGCATCGAACAAACCTGGGGACGCGCACGCCAGGTGACGGATCACGACCTCACGGGAGCTTGACCATGGGACGCATCGACTACCTTCACGACTCAGACGCCCCGCCGGCCAACTCGGTGGTGCCGTCCGTCGTGGCGTACGTGCAAAACGACGCAGGAGAAGTGCTGGTCATCCAGCGGTCCGACAACGGCCGTTGGGCGCTTCCAGGGGGCGGCCACGAGGTCGGAGAGTCGATCAGCGACACGGTCGTGCGCGAGGTGTGGGAAGAGACTGGTATCAAGGCTGAAGTCGTCGACATGTCCGGGATCTATACCGACCCGGGGCACGTGATGCTCTATGACGACGGCGAAGCGCGCCAGCAGTTCAGCATCTGCTTCCGTGCCCGGCCCATCGGCGGGGACGTGCGAACGAGCAATGAGACGACGCAGGTCCGGTGGGTTGCCCCAGCGGACCTGGCAGGGCTCGACATCCACCCCACGATGCGGCTCCGTATCAAGCACGCCATGGACCGGGGGCGAACGGCTCCCTACATCGGCTGACGCTTCACCGCGGCGACCCGCTCGAGCACGCGGACGGTGCAAGCCAGGATCTCCGGTTCCGCCCGCCGGATGAACGTGCCGATGAGGCTGTCTGTGCCGTACCGCCCCGCGATCTCGTTGACACGGTCGACAGGATTCGTCGGGGTTCCGTCCGGCGTCGTGTTCATGTCGCAGAAGCAGAGCGCGTCGGAGAGCTCCGCATGCTCCCGCGGGAACTCGGATTCCAACTCCTCGCGCAGCCCACGGGCCTCAGCCTCCATCCAGGCGCAGGAATGATGGGCCACGAGGCGGATCACGCGGACCTCGGCATTGGCGACGTCCCGCAGGTACCGGGCGCCGTCGAGCGGATGGAATCCGGTCTTGGCGAGGTCAGGGGAGTAGCCGATGTCGTGAAGCACTGCCGCGGCCTCCAGCAACTCGGCATCTTCGCCCAGGATCGGGGCGATGATTCGAGCGCGCTCGGCGACCCCGAGAGAGTGCGCCCACCGCTGCGGCAACGGCTCTGCGAGTAGAGACTCTGCGAGCGGATAGGCCCAGTCGGTCAGTCCCGTGCTGCTCACGCTACGAACGCTCCTCTCGGCCCGGCAGGGCTAGTACGGTTCGCTGCTTCCCCTGCTGGCTCGTCGACAGCACGCCGGCTGCTTCGAGCTTGTCGAGGGCCTTGGCCACCGTTGGCCGCGAGACGCTGAACCGCGTAGCCAGGGCACTTGTGCTGGGGAACTTGTCTCCCAGGTTGAGGTTGTCCGAACGAATCACCTCAGCGACCAGCTCGGCGAGTGGCCGACGGTCCCGTTCCTGCCCCGGACGAATGACACGCCACCGGCCGCCAGGTACCCGCTCTGCGCGGCCCTCCTTCTCGAGCACGCCAAAGACGCGCAGCGCGACTCCGCGTGAGACGCCGTGCTCGCGCATGAGCTCCGCCGCTGACGGCAGTTCGGCCATTTCTGGCTTGGCGTCGATCTCCGCCCTCATCACATCGGCGATCTTGAGGAAGGTTCCGCGAGGGCTGGCCTTCTGCGACACGCGCTCTCCCTTCTCGTGCTCGTCGTCAGGCACAAGCGTGCCATGGCATCCTTCCGTGCCTGGCGTCAGGCGTACCTGGTTCGCAAGCTTCGGCGGCTCAACTTTCCCTACTGCCTCAAGGCGGCTCGCTCCGCTCACCGCGCTCGGCCCGGCCCCGGCCGGGCCTGCACTCATGTCTCCGCCCCGCTCCAGCCCGGCCGGCGCCCGTGCCGCGCGCACAGTAATCAGCCGCTTGCTGTCAGAGAAGGGGTACGTCGTGGCTGGGGCTGGTGCCCGCACCACTCCTCAGCGCCAATCACGAGGACAATCACGGTTTGCGTTGATGACCTGAGCTACTCGACCGGATCAGGTCAGTCGGTTGACTCCGTCAGATGCGGTCTCCCCCTCAGACAGGGCCTGAGATTGAACAGTCTCGACGGCTGCCAACGACGGTCGATAGGTCCGAGCGTGTTCGTGGCACAACCAATATGTATGTCCCTCGGGAGTGGTGATCTTGTTTAGGCCACCCCAAATCTCGGCGGGGTCAAGCTGCTTAAGGAGCTGGTACATTCGGCGATATTCGGCATGATCTCCGGCCCTAACCATGGACTGAACCTGCCCATCACTCAGCCGCGCCCGCATTTCCTCTGGCAATCCGTCCAGCAAAGACTTCATCAACTCAATGTCATCTTTGAGGTAGTTGGCCATTTCTTCCGATGCCATTCCTAGCCCCGCACCGAAGACTGGAACTACGTACTTCAGTACCGAGAGCGTGCGCTGCACGTAGGGCAGCAGCACGGCGATAGTAAACTCAGACGCCGCCGGCAGCTCATATGGCTCCACATCAGCCAGCAAGTGCCACTCCCCTGGCGCTTCGCAGCACAAGTGCAACTGGAATACCTCGCCCGGCAACAATCCCGCAGCGCGACGACGGGTCATCCGTCGCACCCAAACTAGACTCGGAGCGAGCACCTCATTTCGCGACTGCTCACGCCTGATCGCTGCTAGGAATCCGCGCTGCTGCTCGGCGAGTACAGCAGAAACCTCTGCTCGAGTCCGCCCCAACTCCTGATCCAAGTGCGTGGCGGTCTGTTCAAAACGACCCCGGATTTCTTCGTGGCGCTGCCGCGCGGAAGCTTGCAACTGATCGAGTTTCGCGAGTGCTTCAGCTGCCATCGCCTCCGATCTGCGTGGAGTAGGAGGCTCGATGCCTTGCAGCAGCATACGCACGCCAAGATCTTCCAGGTGCTCTGGGCATTCGATGGTTTCGCGGGGGGGCTTACGAGCTAGCCGAGCCACCAGCTGCGCATGAGAGAACTCGTGAGAACAGGAGCCGCCATTTTCGTCCTTGTGTGGGCACGGAACTGACCTGGCGATCTCGAGGCCAGGGTAACGCTGCAAGGTCTGTTCGAATCCGTCCTTGAGTACCGCGAAAAAGTCATGCGGGTACGGGCCACGGACTCGCACCTCTGCTGTCTTGGCATGTCGATCCACCATGATTAAGCCGAAGTGCTCGCCATCCGGGTGCCTCAGCAAGGCGCCAGAACGCCAGCGTAGTCCAGTGGAGAAGCGATGCTCTCGTGCGATGAACCACGTAGGGATCCCAGGTGGAACGGTGTGCATCCTGTATCTCAGTCGCAACTCCCGCGGCTCTTGGCTCAGCAGCGCATCCCACCGCCCTTGATACGGCGGAGGATCCCACGGCAGAAGTTCCACTACCAGACTGCTCAGTCGATTCTCGGTGCGGTAGGACAGGTCAAAGTTCTCCATCATTCTGATGAAGTGCCGGCGCATGGCCCTTTCGACATCTTGCCAGATTTCGTTGCCTAGACTGTGATTAAAGAGTCCGCCGCTCTCGAGGACTTTCTCCGAGTCCAAGACTCGGCTGATATATGCGGTGAGCCATTGAGGGCGCAGGACAACCAGGTCGCATAGCTCCTCATCGTCCGGATAGAAAAGCAGGTCACCCAAGCTGTGTAGCGCGGCAGTCAATGCCTGCTGATGGGCCCCGTCCGTTACTCCATGCTCGGCCATCAGAACGTACAACTGTTCCGGTGCAACGTGCTTGACCGTAGCAGCCCGGACCGCATCGACAGCCTGAAGCCATCGACGAGGCCAAGTCGCCCCCATTAGAGGGAGACACGCCGCTTCCCGACGGAGGCACTCCCTCACCTCCTCGATACCCACACGACTTTCACTGTCTGCGGCAAGACTCGCCACAATGAGACCGGGATACGTCTCCTTTATTTCAGTGAGTGGCAGGTCAGGCGGACGTGGCCCCAAGTGAGTAGCTACCAATACCACTGGAGCTTGCGGTGCTCGGGCCTTAATCATGTCAAGCCAATAATGAAGCTTGCTCCCTTCCCATCCGATCTGCGCATCCCAGAGCAACAGGAACAGGGAGCGATCGGTTAGGAAGAACTGATGAGTTGCATGGTAAATTTCTTGGCCCCCGAAGTCCCAAGTACTCAGGCGCATGGTTACATCCTCGCCACCTGGGGGATTGGGATGGCTCAGATTGAGGCCGTCGACTGTGAGCCCATGCGTACTGGCTTCGTGCCTGTTATGAGGTTCTCCCCGAAGAGCCCGTAGCAGCGACGTCTTACCTACTCTGCCCTCGCCGACCACCACAATTTTCGAAGCCCATTGATGAACCGAATCGCGCCCCATTTCGGCAAGAAAGGACACGACAGCCTGAGCGCCGGCAGAAATAATCTCTGGCGGTGGAGTCGTCAGTTGGTTGCCGCCACCCAGGTTGAGAGTGGAGAGTTGGGTGAGGTTGCCCAGGCTCTCCGGAATACTCGTCAACCGGTTGTTGCTCAGGTTGAGATCGGTGAGTTGGGTGAAGTTCCCGATGCTCTCCGGAATACTCGTCAACCGGTTGTTGCTCAGGTTGAGATCGGAGAGTTGGGTGAGGTTCCCGATGCTCTCCGGGACGCTCGTCAACTGGTTGTCACTCAAGTCGAGCCACGTGAGTTGGGTGAGGTAGCCCAGCCCCTCCCAAACCGCCGTCAACTGGTTGCTACACAGGTTGAGCGTGGAGAGTTGAGTAAGGTTCCCCAAACTCTCCGGAACGCTCGTCAACTGGTTCTCGAACAAGTAGAGGCTGGCGAGTTGGGTGAGGTTACCCAGACTCTCCGGAACGCTCGTCAACTGGTTGTTGTCCAGATCGAGACGCTTAAGTTTGGTGAGGCTGCCAAGCGACTCCGGAACGACGGACAAACGATTGACGTCGAGTCTTAGCGTGGTGAGTTGGGTGAGGGTTCCCAGGCTCTCCGGAACGCTCGTCAACTGGTTCTCGTACAGGTTGAGATCGGTGAGATGGATGAGGCTGCCAAGCGACTCCGGAACACTCGTCAACTTGTTGCTACTCAGGTTGAGATCGGTGAGATGGATGAGGCTACCCAGACCCTCCGGAACACTCGTCAACTTGTTGCTACTCAGGTTGAGCATGGTGAGTTGGGTGAGGCTACCCAAACTGTCCGGAACGCTCGTCAACTGGTTTTCATACAGGTTGAGCATGGTGAGTTGGGTGAGGGTTCCCAGGCTCTCCGGAACGCTCGTCAACTGGTTTTCATACAGGTTGAGCATGGTGAGTTGGGTGAGGCTACCCAGGGTCTCCGGCAGACTCGTCAACTTGTTGCTACTCAGGTTGAGATCGGTGAGATGGGTGAGGTTACCCAGACTCTCCGGGATACTTGTCAACTTGTTGTTGCTCAGGTTGAGATCGGTGAGATGGGTGAGGTCGCCAAACCACTCAGGGACGGTCGTAAACTGGTTCTCTTGCAGGTTGAGATCGGTGAGATGGGTGAGGTCGCTAAACCACTCAGGGACGGTCGTCAACTGGCTACTTCTCAGGTTCAGCGTGGTGAGTTGGGTGAGGTGGCGCAGGCTCTCCGGGACTGCCCCCAGCTCGTTCCCACCTAGATAGAGCTCGGTGAGATCGGTGAGGTCGCCAAACCACTCAGGAACAGCCCTCAGCTGATTACCAGTCAGACGCAGCGTGGTGAGTTGGGTGAGGTGGCGCAGGCTCTCCGGGACTGCACCCAGCTCGTTCCCACCTAGATAGAGCTCGGTGAGATCGGTGAGGTCGCCAAACCACTCAGGAACAGCCCTCAGCTGATTACTAGTCAGATACAGCGTGGTGAGTTGGGTGAGATTGCCCAGGCTCTCCGGGACGGTCGTCAGCTGGTTGTTGTCCAAATCGAGGCGGTCGAGTCTAGTGAGGTTGCCCAGGCTCTCCGGCACGGTCGTCAGCTCGTTCCCCCCCAGGTTTAGCTCGGTGAGATGGGTGAGGTGGCCCAGCCACTCAGGGACGGTCGTCAACTGGTTGTAGTCCAGGTTGAGATGGTCCAGTTGGGTGAGGTTGCCCAGACTGTCCGGGACGGTCGTCAGCTGGTTGCTACTCAGGTTGAGGTCGGTGAGGTGCCTCAGCTCGCCCAGCGACTCTGGCAACTTGTTCAAGCCCAGCTCTGAGAGATCTAACTCATGTGCTCCAGCCTGCCTACAGGCATCGATGAGCGCTTCAGCATCTTCCAGCCCCCGTAGTTCCACGAGTCCTCACATTCGATGGCGTTGAACAATGCTCTCGCGCCCTGGCGTCGAGCGGGAGTGAATCCATGAAGTCGATCTCGATGCTGACTGACTACGAGGATGATTCGTGTGATGCCCAGTGGAGGCACTTGGTCTCTGGGATCCCAAGCAACTATCACGAGGATGACGAACGGAGCAGCCCCGACTTGGAAGTTCGGAGCGGAGCCGATTGCCCTAGCCACAGCGGGGCATCCTCGACCCTCCGCCGTTGCGGCGTACGGCCCGCGGCCGACCTCGCTGGGCGGAGACAGGACCGGCGGCCCAAGTCACCGGGCCGCGCGACGCCGCGCTGCGCGCGCCGGGTGCACCTTGATGGAGCAGCGAAGGTTCGACCGCCTTTGGATCAGGAGTAGGGAGGGTCCGGCTGGGGCCGGCCAAGGCTTCGGCTTGTTAGACCAACCGGAAACTCGAATTGGAGGTTGTCCGGCTACAGACGGCTGCAACATCCAGGGATGTTGCAGCCGGTCGGCGAAGCCGACCTCGATGGGCCGCAGGCGCCGCAGGCGACTTCTCCTGTCGAATCGGCACCACTTCGCACCACTCAGGACGGAGAGTCACGGTCAATTCCGGTGACATCGAGCGCCGGGCGAAGTCCCCACCGAAGAGGCTCTATGCAGGTCAACGCAGGAAGCAGCGACATCGTGCTCTGGATTCCCAAGCTCAGAGCGTGTGTTCGTATCCCGTCACCCCCTCCAGGCAGAAGACCCAGGCCAGGGGCTTCGCTATGGTCTGGACCTCTTGGCGGGCTGCCGTGCCCTTCGAGTGCTCAACTCGGGGAAATGCCCCGACAGTGCTGCGCATGTCACCGCAGTGCATGAGCAGCGCTGCCTAAATATGCGAGGGTTTGATCCGCGCTGCATCACCGAACGACGGAGAGCCGCGGTCTACGGGAGGCAACCGTACGTGCACCACCGCGCCCTCCCTCTTGAGCGATGACCACCAAGCCGAAGATCAGGTCGCTGAGGTCCGCGGGCCGCAGGTTAAGATCGCGCGCGACTTCTGCCAGCGGGGTGCCTTCCGTGCGGAGAGCGGCGAAGACTTTGCCCAGCACCTGGGAGGTCTCCCGGGTGAGTGGGCTCTGTGGCTCTGCCCTCCGGTAGCCCATGCGACTGAGCTCGACGCAGTGCGTGCGGTACTGCCATTCAGTGGTGAGGTTGAGTTCGTGCAGTCGGTGGGCGAGTGCCATGGCAGCGACTCTCCAGCGTCGCTTCGCCTGCAGGATCCAGCCGGTGCTCGGGTTACGAGGGGCGTATGCCAGAACGTCTGCGGCCGGCATGAGCAGGGCTGCGGCGAAGCGGTATGCTTCTCCTTCGGCCTGGGGCCCGTGCGGTACCTGTTCCTCGCCATGCAGAACCAAGTGCCCCAGCTCGTGTGCGGCGTCGAAGCGTCCCCGCTCGGCGGTCTTCTCTGTGTTCAACAGCACGAATGGGATACCGCGGTCCCAGAAGGAGAACGCGTCCACTTCTGGGCAGTCCCGCGACAGCGAGAACGCGCGTATGCCGTGCGCCTCGAGCAGATGAACCATGTTGGGGATCGGTGCAACGCCCAATCCCCAACGGGCGCGGACAAGTTCGGCCGCGCGCTCGGCAGGGCAGTTCTCGACACCGGCCTCGCCTGGAAACACTGGTTCGTCATCGCTGCCGAGTCGGCTGAAGGAGGTCAGGGACGGGAGGTCTGGCGCTGGCAGCTTGAAGCGAGTTCCGATCCAGTCCTGCAGGATCCGGGCGAGGCGACCGCTGCTGAGGGCGATGTCCCGTTGTGAGGCCGTCATCTTGCTTAGGGCCCTGAAGCTGACCGACTCCACGGGCAGATCGGCGACTTCTTCGGCGACAAAGAAAGACTCCGGGAACTCCAGCGTCTCAGCGAGGGTGGCCAGAGAGGCCGGGGGTGGGTAGGCCCGGCCGTTCTCGTAGTCGGACAGCCGGCGGGCGGTGAGTCCGACCATCTGGGCGAGACGGGTGACGGTGAGCCCGCGGCGCTTGCGCGCCAGCACGAGCCGAGATGCGGTGGTCATGGGAGTGCCAATGGGTTGTGGGGTGGACGATCAGCCCAGACGCTCGATCGGGATGTCGATGCCGCCTTCGCCGTCGTCGTCGTTCGGGAACGGGTTGAAGCCCTCGAAGTCGATGCAGGGGAAGACAATCCGCTCGTGCCAGCTGTCGATCTTGCCACGGCTGCCGGGGTTGGTCGGCAGTGACAGCTCGTAGTAGAGCCTCGTGCCCGTCAGGGTGTTCACGTGCTGGTAGAGGAGAAACCAGGTCGGGATACCTTCCCCGACACCCTGAGGCTCGGATTCGGTCTCGTAGCCGGGGAGCACCAACTGCCGGTTGGTCTCGACCCGTCGGATGACCGCCGCGCCCTTCGCGTAGCGGGTGGCAGGGGTGAGTGCGGCGTAGCCGGTGGCCTTGTTGCCGCTGGAGGCGGTGATGGCGAAGCCCTCGTCCGGCGAGAGCAGGAGCGAGACGTTGTGAGGGCTGGCGCTACGCCATCCGTCAGGGATGTACGCCTCGCGCAGGAAGCGGACGGTCCTGCCCCAGAAGATGTTCCCCGGGAGCGAGGCAGGGTCGAGGGGCGTGCAGAAGTTGCGTTCCGCCTCGGCGCGCCGCAGCACGTTCTCGATGGTTTCGGCCGAGAGCCCCAGGTCGGCGAGGCGGCTCCGCCCACGTGAATCCTCAACGTGCATGACTGCCATATTTCAGCCCCTGACCACGAAGTGCGATTTCCGGAAATCCTCCCTCACATGAGGTGGAAAATCAAGAAGCGCCGCTGGTCAGTCCGCTCTCATGAGCCCGATCCCCGGTCAGAGCTGGTCATGAAACGCTCTGACCGGGATCAATGGATCTCGGTCTGGCCATTGCGCCAGTCGCCCGGCCCGCGCTGCCGGACCTTCGGAGAGGTGCCCTGCCGGCGCAGGGCGGAGTGTGGTGCGCCCGACTCCGCGTGGCCGTGACGGCAGTCGTTGACGGCAACATGGGCGGACGATGGCTGATCCTGACGGCCAACGGCAGCACACGGAGCAAGCGGCGGGTGGCCATCGCGCACGCTGTCGAACGGGTCGGCCGAACTTACAAAGCAGATGTCGGCGGTTCGAAACCGTCCGCGCCCACCAGTAGGAAGCACGACAAAGGCCCAGGTCACCGGTACTACACCGGGAGCCTGGGCCTTATGCGTTCCTCAGCCGCGGGGCGGAGGATGGGCGTCGTGCCAGATGGAGTCCACAACGAGTCCACATCACCCGTCCCGGTCTTGGGCTTTCCTGATCTGACGGTCGGCGTGGTCGGCGATGGTGTGGTCAGCGTTCACCAGGTGCTGGTGGATCAACCCGGCCCGCACGGATAAGGCTGACCGCTGACAGATGACGAGCAACCCGAGGACAGCGAGCATCCCGCGTTGCTTCGGGACGAAGGGGTCCGTGCCCCATCCCTACCCGACCGCGCGGGAGGCGTTATTCCCCGATGAGCTTGAGTTGGTACCTGTCGGTCAGTTCGGCGACCCACTCATCCGAGAACTCGAGACCGTACTGCTTGCCCAGCTCGGCGCGCCGTTGGACAAACTCTGCAGGATCGGCCGCGGTCTCGGCGATCGTGCCCATCTCATCGAAGAATCGCTCAAAGCCTGCGGGGGAGAGGATTTCCAGGATCCTCGCCGGTTCCGGTCCGGCGTTCCAGAACGCGTGCAGGGTTCCTCGCGGCTTGAGGATGTACGAGCCCGGACCCGCCGTGGCCAACTGGTCGCCCACCCGCGCACCGACCTGGCCCTGCAGGACATAGGAAAACTCGTCTTCACGGCTGTGCACGTGCGGCGGTACCAGACGGCCCGGCTCGATCGGGTGCTCGACGATCGAGAACTGGCTACCGGTCTCCTCAGCCCAAATCTTGAAATCGACACCGATGCCCCCGAGCCAGATCGACTTGCCCTCGTCCGGTTCGACTACAAAGCGAGGAGCCTTCATGACGGGCCTCCCAGATATCGCTTGTAATGCCTCTGATGAGTCTATTCCGGTATCAGGTCTCCGTCCCTGCTGCGTGGCCCGGCGCGGCAGCCGTTGCGACAGTAACCGCGCGGTGCCGGCTCAGCTCAGATCTGATGCCCGCGCATGCGCGCGGGAGCTGCCATCACCGCCTAGCTTCAGTTCTAGTGGTCGTTGCAACACCCCAGATGAAGGGGTGCGATGGACTTCGAGATCCGGAAGGATCGGATGCCGGGCGGGCGGAGGTTGGTCCGTGAGAGGGCCGCATACTTCCAGCTCATGGAGCAGGGCTACAGCACGCGGGAAGCCGCGCGGATCGTCGGTATCAACCTGCGCACCGGAAAGCGGTGGCGCAACGGCTGGCACTCGCCATCCCGCGGTAGTAGGCCGGTTCCTCCCATTCGAGTCGTGGAGGAACCGGCTTCGGCGTCCCGCTACCTGACCGAGCCCGAGCGCATCCACATCGCCGACCGGCTGCGTGAGAAGGCATCGATTCGGCAGATCGCCGTGGAGTTGGGGCGGGCCCCATCCACGGTTAGCCGGGAGATACGACGCAACCGCCGCCTCATGCCCAGGGGCCGCGGCTGGTCCTACCGGCCCTTCGAGGCCCACCGACGTGCAGTGGCACGTCGAACACGGCCGAAGCTGGGGAAGATCGGACAGAACCCTGAGCTGCGGGATGTCATCCAGAACCACCTGATGATGCGGTGGAGCCCCGAGCAGATCTGCCAGGCTCTGCGGGCACGCTTCCCCGACCGGCCGGAGATGCACGTGACCCACGAGACGATCTACCAGGCCCTTTACGTCCAAGGCCGGGGAGACCTTCGCCGGGAACTGACCCTGCGCACCGGACGGGCCATGCGCCGCCCCCACAGACACGCCTACAAACGTGTCTGCGGCCCGATCAGGAACATGGTGATGATCAGCGACCGGCCGGCCGAGGCAGCGGACCGTGCGGTTCCCGGGCACTGGGAGGGGGACCTCATCATCGCGCCCACCAGCTAGAAGCACGACGAAGGCCCAGGTCACCAATATGGAACCGGACGCCTGGGCCGGCCGCCCTATCCTGCTCGCCGTTGGGCGGCCGCGGTCTCCCGTGCTGCCCGGCCCCGGTGGCAGACGCAGCCGCAGTGCAGCACCTCGATTGGCTGCTCCCACACCGGGGCGCCCGACCGTCGCACCACGGCCGGACCATGGCACTCGGTGTGCTCGTCGATGCGGCAGGCCGGCGCTTCGCGCAGCGCGGGCGGCCGCTCACTGTGGTTCCGGGCCACGGTACGGCCACTCTTCGCGGGAGTAGTGGTGGTAGTGAGCGCCGTCGGCGTGAGGGGCGGGGGTGCAGCGCATCTCCGTGCCTGGTTTGCGGATCCAGCAGTAGCAGGGGATGACCGGCCGGTCCGGGGTGGTGAACGGCAGCGTCTTCACGCCACGCGCTCCGGCCACGGGGTGAGGCCGCGCTGCTCCCGGCATGGCGCGCCGGCGTGGATCTCGAAGGCTCCGGGGCCGGACCCTGCATCGGCTACGTCGACCTGGACGGCGGTGCCACTCTCGCCCTGGTGGTAGTGGCACCAGCCGAGCGTGCCCGGTTCCGAAGCCCCGGGGGGCGGGTGTATGCGTCCATGACCAGCACGTTAAGGACATACGAGAATCACGGCCCTCCGTGATTCTCGGATATTCTCCGGCCGCCCAGCTGGATTCCCGCGGATGCTCACGCCATGTCGAGCGCGGCCCGAGCACGGGCGATCAACCGGTGAGCGTGCGCCCCGTACACCGCGGCGTGGTCCAGGAGATCCCACACCCGCCGGTAGATGCCGACGCTGTCTGTGTCATCGAGCCACAGTTCCGCGTGCCAGTCCTCGACGATGGTGAGGCGCTCGTCGTACAGCCAGAAGCCAGGGCCCGGCGGGATGCGCACCGGGGCGCCGAACGGGACGATGCCGAGCCGTACCGTGTCGAGGCCGATGACGCCCGCGAGGCGGTCGAGCTGTGCTGCGAGTACCGCCGGCGGGCACGCGCGGACGTGCAATGCGGCCTCCCACATGACGATGTGGAAGGTGCGGCCCGTGCCGTACAGCAGGTGCTGGCGGTGCATGCGGGCGCGGACCGCGTCGTCTATGTCGCGCGGGGACTGGTGCAGGTCGGCGTACGCCTGGAAGATCGCGCGGGCGTAGTCCGCGGTCTGGAGCATGCCGACGACCATCGAGCCCTCCCATGCGCGGAGGACGGTGGAGCGTTCGTACTCGACGGTGAGGGCGTCCTGCACCGGCCGGTGCCCGGCGCGAAGTTGGCGGCGCCACGATCGGACGTGGGACTCCAGGCCGAGGAGACGGGACTCCAACTCGGGCGCGGCCTCGGGGTGCCCGGTGGCTGTGGCCCACTGTCGCAGGTCCTCTACGGTCGCGGTGTGCCGTCCTGTCTCCAGCTTGCTGACCTTCGATTGTGGCCAGCCGAGGCGGGCGGCGAGGTCACGCCCGGTCTGCTCGGCGCGCAACTCTCGGAGCCTCGCGCCGAGCGCGGTACGGGCTTGCTGAAAGTCCGTGCTCACATGGCGAAGCTATCGTCAGACCTGGCCGTAGGGCACGGAATAATGCCACGCCGCCTCGCGGGCCTGGAGGTAACGCAGCACGTCGACGGGGCTGGTGATGAGCTCGACGCCGGTCATGGCGTCCGTGTCGTCGAAGTGGAGCAGGGCTACCACCCGCGCATCAAAGATCCAGAAGTCGGCGTTCGGGAGACGCAGCTCATCGGCTGTGCTGCGGGGCAGGACGCGGATGGTCTCGCCGGCCGCCGTGTTCCTGCCGGCGTTGTCGAGGAGGTAGCGCTGGCCCTCGGTCGGTGGGGTGTCGAGGACCCACACCCGCTCGAACCGCTTGCCCAACTCCACCTGCTCGCGGCGCTCGACGCACCACGGGTCATCGAGGTCCCAGTCGACGCGGCCTTCGGCGACGAACTGCCGGTAGGTGTCGGTGGTCTCGTCGCCGGCGTAGCGTCGGCGGGTCTCCAGTCGCCACGCAGAGTGGCGGAGACTGGTGAACATGCCGTCGAACTCTTCGAAGGTGATGGGCTGCGGCACGTGCATGGGCTCCTTCGGGCCGAAGTTGGCGAGGAGTTCGCGGGGCACGGTGACCACGCCCTCGTCGGCGGTGAGGTTGTCGAGCTGCGCAAGTTCGGCGGGGTCGGTGATGCGGTCGCCCTGTACCACGTACGTGTCGGGGCCGGTCTCGTACAGCGTCGGGCATCCGTTGTTGCCGCTGCTCGTGCCGACCTTGTCGAGTCGTCGGGCCATCAGTCCCCCTCGGTGGGTGGTGTGGCGCGCACCGTAACCGTACGAGCGGCATGCGCAACAGGGCGCTAGGACGACGAAAGGCCCCCTGCCCGGCACGAAGGCCAGGCAGGGGCGGGGGCTTCGCGATCAGTCGATCGAGTACCCGGATGGCCGCCGCAGCGATGCGCGGTGGCGGCGATGTCTGGTCCGCCACACGAACCCAGTTGTTCCCAGGAGGTGTTGATGCCGGTGTGCCTGGTTCGGGCCTGCCGCTGCCAATCCCCGTCGCGCCACCGACGGCCGCGCGGATCGGTTCGACGGAAACTTGGTGTCCGGCTGGTGCAGCCGACTCCAGTGCCACCGGTCTGCCAGAGAGCGCCTCGCGCTCTCGCGGATCGGCCGAGAGTATGCGTCCGGTTATGCGCCGGATACGCCCTCCCCGGCTAGCATCGACACGCATGACAGCAGAGTCGCCGGCGCAGACCGTGCAACGCTTGTTCCCGCTGTTCGCCGAGGGCAGAACAGAAGAGGCGGCGGCGCTGTTCGCCGACTCGGTGTCGTTCTCGATCCCACACCCGCCCGGCATTCCCTGGGTGCCGGAGGTCGACTCGGCGGAAGGCATGCGGACCTTCTTCGAGTTGTTGCAGACTCATGTGCAGCCCAAGGAGTTCGACCTCCGGCACGTGATCTCCGAGGGCGACGACGTGGTGTTCATCGGGCACATGGTCTCCGAGGTCAAGAAGACGGGCCGGGACATCGACACCGGGTTCGCCCTGCACACCACGGTCCGGGGCGGGCGGATCACCCGCTACCACCTCTACGAGGACACCTACGCCGTCGCGAAGGCTTACTTCGGCGACTGATCGTCCGGCGGTGTCCCAGCTCGTGGGTTCGTCACCGTTGCCGGCACGCCGTCGCAGAATCGCCGCATCGATCACCGGGAGCCCACGACACCCGAGCCGATCTCGGGCGGGTCAAGACGTGCCGCCTCCCGCCCGCACAGCGCGGCTCTCAGTGCACCGCAACCTCGCCCGCGTGCAGCGCACGCATCGCCCGCTCCACCGTCTCCTGGTTCTCGCCGACCGGAGCCACGTAATCGATGACACCGCGCGCCACGTCCTCCCCGAGCGTTCGCGTCATCACCCACGCGGCCAGGTACTGGGACGCGAGGCAGCCGCCCGCCGTGGCGATGTTGCCCTCGGCGTGGAACGGGGTGTCCAGCACCGTGACGTCGCAGGCTTCGACGAACGGGCGGGACTTGCTGTCCGTGGACACCGGCATGCCGTTCAGCAGCCCCAGGCGGGCCAGGACCAGCGCGCCCGAGCACTGGGCGCCGATCAGCTGGCGTGAGGGGTCGAGCTGCAAGCGGGAGAGCATCCGGTCGTCGGCCGCCACCTCGCGTGCCTTCACGCCGCTGCCGATCAGCACGACCTCGGCTTCGGTGACGAAGTCCATCGGGCGCTGACCGGTCACCTCGACGCCGTTCATCGAGGTGACCACCGGCGTCGGTGTCGTGATGAACGCCTCCAGGCCGTCCTTGCGGCAGCGGTTGATCAGCGCGGAAGCGATGAAACTGTCGAGTTCGTTGAACCCGTCGAAGGTGACCACTGCTACCTGCATCACAACTCCTCGCGGTACGGCATCGGCTCCGCAGTCTTCCTGGCACTCCGGACCGGGGCGAGGGCCAATCAGTGACAGGTGGCCTGACTGCCGGCGCTCGGCGTTTCGGGGTCCGGGCCCCGCGCGGTGACGTACCGGCCGCGTCTGCCGGCCGGCCACGGAGCGTCGCGGACACGGTCAGTCGATGGCCTTCAGGTCGCCCAGCGCGTCCCCGAGGCGCAGCTCTGTGTCCCCCCGCGTCTGGAAGCCCTGCTCGAACAGCTCGGCCGCGCGCGCCTGGACTCCGTCGCCGCGGACCAGTTGCTGGAACAGGGCGGCGTCGGCGCGTACGTCTGCCGGGGTCGGAAGGCTGATGGCGTTGATCGCCCCCTTGGCCGCGATCAGCGCGTCGCGGGGGAAGCCGCCCATGCGCGCGGCGAGGGCTGCCACGAACTCGTCCAGTTCGGCATCGGGGACGGCACGGTTGACCCAGCCGTAGCGTTCGGCCAGATCCGCGTCGAAGTCCGACGACGTCAGTACGGCTTCGAGTGCCCGGCCGCGGCCCAGCAGACGGGTGAGGTGCTGGATCGCGCCCGCGCCGGGAGGGGTTCCCATCCCCACTTCGATCTGGCCGAGGACGGCCTTCTCCCGGGAGGCGAAACGCATGTCGCAGGCGAGGAGGAATTCGCTGCCCGCTCCCCGGGCGCGGCCGCGCAGCTTGGCGACGGTGACGGCCGGATGCCGGCTCAGCTTGCGGAACAGCATTCCGAGGGAGGCGTCTCCGGGGCCTCCGGCCTTCGCGGCCTCGGCGGTGTACTCGGGGACTTTCGTCATGTCCACATGCGGGAAGAAGAAGTCGGCGTCCGCGCTCTCGAAGATCACCACACGTGGGGCGTCCGGTTGCGCCAGATCGTCGAGCAACGTGACCAGGTCGCGCACCACCTCGGGACCGATGAGGTTCATCGGCGGAGCGCTGAAAGTGGCGGTCAGGACGTTGCCGTCCACGCTGGTGTCGATGGTTTCGTACGAGGCGGTCATGGGGTCTTCCTGTCGTCGCGCGTCATGACCCGGCCGCAAGCCCGGCGACTGTCGGCCGGTGATCGGTGCCCCGGTGCCCCGGTGCCCTGGTGACCGTCGCCGTGCGGTCCGCGGCGGCGCCCTCCTGCCAGGCTACGTGGGGGGTGCGAGGGTTGTGGGTCGGCGGGAAACCCGCCGCGCTCCTGGTGTCCTCGGCGCGGGCGAACGGGTTCTCCAGGCCGTCGACACAGGGTGCATTTGTCTGACGACGACCGGCCCCAGGTCAGGGCATTCCCGCCTCGT
The DNA here is from genome assembly GCF_040302905.1 of Streptomyces sp. NPDC096193. NCBI lineage: Bacteria > Bacillati > Actinomycetota > Actinomycetes > Kitasatosporales > Streptomycetaceae > Streptomyces > Streptomyces sp. NPDC096193. Next base: position 126,252 of record NZ_JBEOSJ010000019.1, read on the forward strand.
CCTGCCCCACTCCGCGGCCGTCCGAGGTGCGCCCCCGCCGCCCATGGACAAAGCGCGCGTGTTCCCATTCCGCGTGATGCACTGGAGGAACAGGAGGTGCGTCGTGTCAGGTCGAGCCGGCAAACGCCGCAACATCTTCCTTGTGTGGCTGGTCTGGCCGCTGATCACCCTGGGTGTCTACCATTTCGTCTGGTACTACAAGGTGAATCGCGAGGCCCGCGACTTCGACAGGCGGATCGAGGTCGATCCGATGCTGTCCGTCCTGGCCGTCACCGTCGGCTGGCTGGTGATCGTTCCGCCCTTCGTGTCGATCTACAACACCGGGCTGCGCATTGCCCGGATGCAGAGGTCGGCCGGGCTGCAGCCCACGTGCAATCCGTGGATCGGGGTGATCCTCGGGATCCTTGCCGGTCTGCACTCGCTCTACTACCAGCACGAGCTGAACCAGATCTGGGCCCACTACGGGACCCCGGTGGAGGGCGAGCAGGTGCCGTTGGCTGTGTGACCGGTAGCCGAGCGCGCGCCGGGGCGGGAATGCCTGTCGCCATGTGCCCCTGTGCGCACTCGACTTGATCCTCCCGCGCTCCCGAGGACGTTGTTTGCTCGGCCACTTCCCGGGTGGTCAGGTCAGCCACTTCTCCCGGTCCGAGCTGGGGGAGCCTGGCGGAGGACAGCGCGTACCCTGGCGCCTTCGCACATCCGGCGTCGGTCACTGGAGCGCGCATGTTCGATCTGAAGCAGGAGTTGCACCGCAAGCTGAAGGCCGGCAGGGCCGGGTTGTTGGCGACGTTGGACGGGCTCGGGGAGTACGACCTGCGGCGGCCCCTCACGCCCAGCGGGACCAATCTGCTCGGGCTCGTCAAGCACCTGGCCGGGGTTGAGTACACGTACCTCGGCGAGTCGTTCAAGCGGCCTGCGCCCGAGAGCCTGGCGTGGGTCGAGGACGGGTCCATCTGGGAGGGCGCCGACATGTGGGCGACCGCCGACGAGTCCAGCGCGTATCTGATCGGGCTCTACGAGCGGGCCTGCGCGCATGGGGACCGGACCGTCGAGGAGCTCGGGCTGGACGCTCCCGGGTGGGTCGCGCACTGGCCCGAGGAGCGGCGCGAGACCACCTTGGGTGTACTGCTCGTGCGGATGGTGGTCGAGACCGCCCAGCATGCGGGGCACGCCGACGTCGTCCGCGAGCTCATCGACGGGCGGGGCGGCGCCGATCACGACGAGATCGGCGACGAGGCGTGGTGGCGCGACTACGTCGCCGGAATCCAGCGTGCCGCCGACACCTTCGCTGACGGGGCCGGGGAGTAGGCGCGCCTTGCGCTTCGGGAGGCCGGACCGCTCGAACCGGTCCGCGACCGCACCGCACCCCGCTCCCGACGGGCGGCGCGTACGTTGAGCAGGTGATCGAGACCTGGGATCCCACCGGTGCCGGCGTGCTGCGGCTTCCCTCCGGGCGGTACGTGCGGGGGCGTGGGCTGCGAAAAGGGCTGCCCGGTGGGGGTGTCCCCGACTTCGGGGTGTATCTGCTGGGGAAGCCGCCGGCCCAAGTCGACTGGGACTTCACGTGGTTGAAGTGGCCCGACTTCCGGCTGCCCAGTGATCGCGGCGCCGCCCGCGCGGTGCTGCGGGACGCGTGGGAGCGGGCCGGGCGGGAGCGGGTGGAGATCGCCTGTGGGGGTGGGCGGGGGCGGACCGGGACCGCGCTCGCCTGTCTCGCCGTCCTCGACGGGGTGCCCGCCGAGGACGCGGTGCGGTACGTGCGGCGGCACTACGACTCCCACGCCGTCGAGACACCCTGGCAGCGGCGCTACGTCCGTCGCTTCCACGGGCCGCACAACGGGGATCGATCATGAGCGGCATGGCCGCTGTCGGACCCGCGAGGCACACTGGGACACATGTGCCGCAGCATCAAGACTCTCCGTCCGCCCGTCCTCCCCGAAGAGGCCACCGAGGGCGACATCCGCGCCGCCGCCCTCCAGTACGTGCGGAAGGTGTCCGGCTTCCGGGCGCCCGCCGCGCACAACCAGGAGGTGTTCGACCGGGCCGTCGAGGAGATCGCGGAGGCGACCGGCCGACTGCTCGACGGGCTCGAGATCCGCGGCGGCGGTGGCGCCGCTAAGGGGTCTCAGGCGCAGGCGACTGCGTCGGACGCCGCATGACGTAGGCCGCCAGGGCCCCCGCGCCCGCCAGCGCGAACACGGACACGGCCGCGCCGACCCAGGTCGCGCCGAGCCACTGGCCGCCGAAGTATCCGAGACCCACGCTGTAGCCCGCCCAGGCCACGCCCGCGAGCGCCGACCAGGGCAGGAATTCCTTCACCTTGCGGTGTGCCGCGCCCGCGCCCAGGGAGACGACCGAGCGGCCGGCCGGGGCGAAACGGGCGATCACGACGAGCGTGCCGCCGCCACGGCTCAGGGCCGTACCGAGCCTGGCCTGCGCGCTGGTCAGGCGGCGGGATTTGGCGATCGCGCGGTCGAAGCGGTCCCCGCCCCGCCAGGCCAGGCGGTAGGCGACGAGGTCACCGAGGACGGAGGCGGTGGCCGCGCACAGGACCAGGACGAGCAGCGAGGGGACCTCACGGGGGACCTGGCCCGCGGCGTTCGCAACGGACGTGGCGGTCGCGGTGGTTCCGGCGGCCGCGGCGGTCGCCGCGGTGATCACCAGGACCCCGCTCGGCAGGACGGGCAGGAAGACGTCGAGGAGGACGGACAGGGCCACCACGGCATAAATCCATGGGCTGCCGGTCAGCGACCCCATGCTCTCGAGCACCTTGATACTCCCCGGTTTCGTGAACAACGCCGCGACGTCGCAGGGGAGCGGCAGGGGCGGCAGTAACAGCTGTACAGCGTACGCCTGACGTTCACCCCGAGATCGCTTGGGGGGCACTGATGTTGTGATCATCACGTCTGCCCGGAATAGGGAATTACGCCGCTCCTGCCGGGGTTGCGCGGAGCCCTCGCCTCCGCTCCTGCCCGGGCTCGGCGGAGCCCCCGCCTCCCCTTGCTGCGGAGCGTCCGCCTCCTCATGTCCGAGCGCCCGCGTCCCCTTCGTGGGGACGCGGGCGCTCGGCGGTGTGCGGGATCGGGATCAGGCGGAGACCGTGGTCCGCTGCTCGCCCTCGGTGCGATTCGCGCCGCCCGCCGTGAACAGCTTGTCCGCCGCCAGCGCGCCCGGGCCGGTGAAGATCAGGAGCAGGAAGGCCCAGCAGAACAGCACCGGCTCGCCACCGTTGTTCTCCAGGGGGAAGAGGCCCTCCGGCTGGTGCACCGAGAAGTACGCGTACGCCATCGCGCCGGAGCAGAGGAAGGCGGCGCTGCGGGTCCCGATCCCGAGGAGCACCAGGGTGCCGCCGACCAGCTCGATCACCGCCGCGGGCCCCTTCGGCCAGGTGCCGGCCGCGATCGTCTCGCCGTCGGTTATGACGCCGAAGAGCGTGTTGGCGCCGTGGCAGGCGAAGAGCAGGCCCACGACGATGCGGAACAGGCCGAGGGCGTAGGGCTGGTACTGGTTCAGCCGGGAGGTCAACTGGGTGTTGGCCATGGGGACTCCTGCGGTGTGGGGGACGAGAGGTGGAGCTCGCCTACAAGTTAGGCTGACCTAATCAATGCTTGCAAGTTCAACATTCGACCGGACTTCGTTTCTCACACGAACTTCATGTCGGGGCACCATGCGCAGTGCGGCCCGGGCCACGGCATCCGCGTCGGCGAGCGTCACCGAGTCCACACCAGGCCGCGCACCTGCTGCCGTCACCCAGTGCACGCCCTCCGTCGGCACACCGATGGCGAAACGCCTCGGGTGCGCCCGTCCCCGTCGGTCCACCAGGCGGTACGGACGCCGGGTGACGTCCAGGCCGCCCGTCTCGTAGCCGTCGACCGCGTGCGGCCGGCACTGGCCCGTCATCATCAGCCGGCTCAGCAACGCGTCGCAGGTGCGCCGCAGATCGGGCTCCGGCAGCCGCGCCTCGATCAGCGTCGTCGCCGTCACCGCCGAGCCCGGGACGTCGGGGGAGTACGCCGTGAAGCGCCCGTCCACCGTCCCCATGGCCGTCCGCGGGCCGATCACCTCCAGCACGCCCGCCTCCAGGAGAGCCGTCATCTCCTCGATGCGCCGGCGCGGCGGCCCGATGGAGAGGAAGGCGTTCAACGGCGTGTACCAGCGGTCCAGATGATCGCGGCGGGAGGTGCCGGAGAGGCCCGCGTGGTCCACGATCAGGCGCAGCTCGTTGCGCAGATCCCGCAGTACGTCGAGCGCGGCCTTGACCGGACCGGCCACGTTGCCGAGGGCCGCCTGCTCCGCGTCCTGCCGCAGATGGGCCAGGAGCCAGGCGCGGTGCTCGCGCGGAGAGCCGAACCGTTCGCCCGCGTAGGGGCGGGACAGCCGCTCCCACGACCAGCGGCCTGCGGCCGGGACGCCGAACGCGTCCAGTACGGCGGCCTCTTCGGCGCTCCCGTGCGGCGCGGCGAGGAATCGGGTCCGGAAGCCGGGGGCCGCGCCGAGCAGCGCCTCGTAGTGGACCGTCTCCACCTCCTTGGCCACCAGCGGCCATATCTCGGTGAGGAAGTCCGGCGGACTGCCCGCGGCCGCACGGTCGCGGAAGGCCGCGATCACCTCGGGCGTGAGGACGAGCGGGTCATGACGGCCGGAAGGGCCCTTGGCGTTGTCGCCGCGTGCCTGGTACGGCACCCCGCGCCGCGATCCCGCGTACAGCCGCGGCTCACGGCCGGACGCCCGGTAGACGAGCGTCCCGGAGGTGTCGCGGACGAACGCGCCGCCCCGGCCGGTCGTCAACAGGGCCATGTGATCGAAGAAGTTGAGGCCGAGGCCGCGCAGCAGCACCCGTTCGCCGGGCTGGATGCCGGAGAGGTCGATGTCCGCCGGGTTGGCGGGTCCGACGTAGCGCAGGTGCGGGTGCCGGGCCGCGTACTCGGCGAGATGCGCCTGCGTCTGACGGCCGACGACCGGCAGATGGCCCTGGGCGAGCACCACCGCGCTCAGCCCGGTGAGCGTCGTGCCGTCATCCAGGGTCAGGGTCTGCGGGGGGTCCGGCTCGTCTCTGTGCCGGTCGTCCGCCAGGGCCACCGCGCGCGCCCGGTGCACCCGGACCGTCACGGACTCCGGTGCGCCCGCGACCGCACGCCGGAACGCCCACTCAAGATAGCGGCCGTAACAGGCGCGCGTGGGGTAGTCGTCGGGGCCGAGGTCCTCGTTGTGGGCGGCCGCCCACTCGAAGAGGCTCGGCCCCGGGCGTATCGGGCCCTCGCAGCCGACGCTGGCGTCCGTGAAGACGGTCACCTGGGAGGCGACCGTGTTCATCAGGAGTTCCGCCGGCTGGTCCGTGCGCCAGACGCGCCCGGCGCCCGGGGGTGCGGGGTCGACGAGATGGACGGTCAGCGGCGTCCCCGGCCTCAGTTCGGGGACCGAGGCGCAGAGTCTCTCCAGGACCGACGTGCCCCGGGGGCCGGCGCCGACGATCGCGACGGCGTGGGCACGGACGGGGGTGCGAGGGTGCGTAGCGGTGGACCATACGTCGCGTACATCGGACAAAGCGGAAACTCCCCGGCATTGAGGCGCGCTCGGAAGCGGAGCGTCCGCCACATCATGCCGGGGGTCCGCCGTGAGCCGAACCCCTGGGGGATGGATCACCGTGTGCTGTGGGAGGGATCACGGCCCGTGGTCAGCTCCCGCTCGTCGACGGTCACCAGCCGCGCACCCAGCCCGCCGTCGCCCATCTGGGCCTGGTCCAGGCGCAGATGGGCCGCCCGGCCACGCAGTTGCAGCGTCATCAGCTGGTTGCCGAACCACGGTCCGCCCGTGCGGTCCCAGTGCACCGGCGGCCGGCCCGTCCGGCCGTGGCGGGCCAGCGCGTGACCGAGCCGTCGTCCCAACCGGCTCCAGCCGAAGCGGAATCCGAATCTCATCGACCGGGGCACGGAGTTGTGCACGGGTGAACAGGTCAGCTGCACCACATGGGCGTCCGGGCCGGGCTTGCCGCGCCAGTCGGGTTCGGCGACGTAGGCGTGGTGCACATCGCCGGAGAGCACACAGATCGTCGCCGGAGCGCCCTCGCCGGTGCCGGTCTCGGCGAACAGCCGCGCGAGCTCCTCGAAGGAGTCGGGGAAGGCCGCCCAGTGCTCCAGGTCGGCCATACGGCGCAGCTTCTCGCCGAGCCGGGCCCAGCGTTCGCCCCGCTCGCCGCGGCACAGCGCCGCGTTCCATGTCTCGGCGTCGTGGATCAGCGGAGGCAGCAGCCACGGCAGAGAGGTGCCGACGAGGAGGTGGTCGTACGCACCCTTGCGGTCCAGCGCCTGTTCCCGGACCCAGGCGGCCTCGCCGGGGTCCAGCATCGCGCGGCTGCGCTCCTCCAGGACCCGGGCGGCGCGGCTGTCGACCATCAGCAGTCTGGTCCGGCCGAAGTCGCGCCGGTAGCTCCAGCGCACACAGGCCGGATCGAGGTCCGCCTTCGTGGCGAAGGCCCGCAACTCCTCGGTGCCGTCGGTCGAGGAGCGCACGGCGGCATACGTCTCGTCGCTCTCCAGCTCGGCGGGTGTGAGATTGCCGAGGTGCTGATAGACCCAGTACGACATCAGGCCGCTGGTGACGCGCTTCTGCCACCAGTCGGTGGCGCGCATGTCGGACACCCAGGCGGCGCTGGTGTTCCAGTCGTCGATCAGGTCGTGGTCGTCGAAGATCATGCAGCTCGGGACGGTGGACAGCAGCCAGCGCACATCGGGGTCGAGCCAGGATTCGTCGTAGAGGTGGGTGTACTCCTCGTAGTCCGCGACCTCGGCGCCGGGCGGCTGGTCGAGATCGCGCCGCTTCGCCAGCCATTCCCTGGTGCTCTCGGAGGTCTCGTCCGCGTACACCTGGTCACCGAGGAGCAGCAGGACGTCGGGGCGCTCGGCGAGTGGGGCGGCGGCGAGCCGGGCGGCCAGGGTGTCGAGGGCGTCGGGGCCCACGGGGTCGTGGTCCTCGGCCGCCGGGGCCGCCCAGCGGCAGGAGCCGAAGGAGACGGTCACGGCCGCGGAGCCGCCCTCGGGGCTGGTGATGGTGCTCGGCGGGAAGGCCGAGTGTTCCAGCGGCCAGACGCGGTCTCCGTCGAGCAGTACCTCGTACTCCGTGGTCGTGCCCGGGGTGAGGCCGGTCACCAGCACCAGGGCGTAGAAGTGGTCGGCGACCCGGAACGTGGGTGCGGAGCCGCCGGCGCCGTCCGCGCAGCGGACCTCCGCCGTGCAGGCCCGGTCGGCCTCGACCCAGACGGTCGCCGTGCCGCCCGCCTCCCAGTCGACGTACCGCAGCAACGGTCCCAAACGCAGCCCTGCCATGTGTCCTCCTCCGTCGCCCCGTACCGTACGGAACGACGGAGGGGTAAGGACAGGTTCCGGCGAGGATCCGCGCCGGACGGTCAGCCGCTGGTCAGCAGCCGTTCAGAACCGACTGCAGCGCGCTCTTCTCGGCGGAGTCGACGCTCATGGCGTAGTACTGCTTCACCTGCACCCACATGCGGGCGTACGTGCAGCGGTACGTGGTGCGCGAGGGCATCCACTCGGCGGGGTCCTGGTCGCCCTTGGACTGGTTGACGTTGTCGGTGACGGCGATCAGCTGCGGACGGGTGAGGTCGTTGGCGAACGAACCGCGGCGGGACGTGGTCCAGCTGTTCGCGCCGGAGCGCCAGGCCTCGGCGAGCGGAACGATGTGGTCGATGTCGACGTCGGAGGCGGCGGACCAGGTGGCGCCGTCGTACTCGGAGTACCAGCTGCCACTGGTGGCGGCACAGCTGGAGTCCTGCACGACGTTCCGGCCGTCGCGCTTCAGGACGACCTCACGGGTGTTGCAGGCGCCCGACTGGGTGCTCCAGTGCGGGAACAGATCGCGGCTGTAGCCGGTGGAGGAACCTTCCGCCCGCACCGTGAGCTGGCTGAGGTAGGTGCGTGCGGTGGCGGCGCTGACCGGAGTGGGCGGGGCGGCCTGGGCGGTGGGGGCCGTAGCCAGGAGACCGGTGACGGCGAGAGCGGAGGTGGCGGCGAGTACGGCTATACGGCGTCCATGACGCGCGTAGATACCGGGCATGCGAACTCCCTTGTCGTGGGGGGTGCTTGGCCAGTGGGCGTGGCCAATCGTGGCGGCGCGGGGTTGCCGTGGGATGGGCGCCGGGTTACAGATTGACGACATGGGCACGTCACATCAAGGGTTCTGACGAACCGGCACATGACCGCGGGCGGCGTAGGGTTGGTGGGCGCTGCTGCCGGTGAACGTCACATTCGGGGTGGTTCTGGCCGTACTGCTCGCCGTGGCGGCGACGGTCGCGGCCGTCGCCCATCTCGGCCGGGCCCGGGAGATCGCGGTCGCCGGAGTACGGGCGGCGGTCCAACTCGCCGCCGTGTCGTTGATCATCGGCTGGGTCGTCCGGTCGCTGCCGCTGCTGTTCGCCTTCGTGCTGCTGATGTACGCCGTCGCCGTACGGACGGCCGGGCGGCGCATCACGGCCAACCGGACCTGGTGGTGGGCCGCGCCCCCGATCGCCGCGGGTGTCTTTCCCGTCGTCGCCGCGCTGCTGCTCACCGGGCTGGTGCCGGTGAAGGGCATCGCGCTGATCCCCGTGACCGGGATTCTCATCGGCGGGGCGCTCACCGTGACCGTGCTCAGCGGGCGGCGCGCCCTCGACGAGCTCGGCCTGCGGCGCGGCGAGGTGGAGGCGGGGATGGCGCTCGGGCTGCTCGACCGCGACGCCCGGCTGGAGGTGGCCCGCCCGGCCGCGTCGGACGCGCTGCTGCCGGGGCTCGATCAGACGAGGACGGTGGGGCTCGTCACGCTCCCGGGCGCTGTTCGTGGGCATGCTGCTCGGCGGGGCGTCACCGCTGCTGGCGGGCGCGGTGCAGCTGTTCGTGCTGGCCGGCCTGATGGCGGTGCAGACGGTGGCGGTGGCGGTGCTGCTGGAGCTGGTGGCGAGGGGGGTGCTGCATCGTGAATGAGGGCGCGGCCTCGGGGGGCGGCGGGGCGTGCAGTGGGCCTCGTGAGCCGCGCCGGTACCGGGGTGCGGGCGGGGAGGGTGCGGGTGGTGGCGGGGCTCCGGCCCGGGCCCCGCGCCTCAAACGCCGGCGAGGCTGATTTTGCCCGGCCTTGTTGGGTCGGGCCGCGTGGCTGGTTGTGGCCGCGAGTTCGTCAGGCGGTGGGGCTGAGTTCGGCCTCACCTCGAGCGGCGGGCCGAGTTGCCGGGCCCGGGCGGGGAGGGTGCGGGTGGTGGCGGGGCTCCGGCCCGGGCCCCGCGCCTCAAACGCAGGCGAGGCTGATTCTGCCCGGCCTTGTTGGGTCGGGCCGCGTGGCTGGTTGTGGCCGCGACTTCGTCAGGCGGTGGGGCTGAGTTCGGCCTCACCTCGAGCGGCGGGCCGCGTTGCCGAGCCCCGCGCCTCAAACCGGTCAGGCGACGTTCGCCCCGGCCGCGCTCAGGGCGTGAAGCTCAGCGCTATATGACCGTTCAGCGTCCGCTCCACCGCGATTCCGCGCAGGTCCTCCACCCATACGTCCGGGGACAGCGGCTTCGCCCTCGGGCCCACGCCCACCACGCGCATGCCTGCCGCGCGGGCCGCCTCGATGCCCGCTTCGGAGTCTTCGAACGCCACGCAGTCCGCCGCGACGAAGCCCAGTTCCGCCGCGCCCTTCAGGAAGCCCTCCGGGTCCGGCTTGCTCGCGCCGACGCGTTCGGCCGTGACGCGGACCGGGGGCATCGGGAGGTCCGCCGCCGTCATGCGGGCTCGGGCCAGGGGCTCGTCCGCCGAGGTCACCAGGGCGTGCGGGAGGCCGGTCAGTGCGGCGAGGAAGGCGGGGGCGCCGGGGACCGGGATCACGCCGTCCGTGTCCGCCGTCTCCTGGGCGAGCATCACGCGGTTGTCCGCGTGGTTCTGCTCCATGGGCCGGTCCGGCAGCAGGACCGCCATCGTGGCGTAGCCCTGGCGGCCGTGGACGACCTTCAGCGCCTCGTCCGGGTCCAGGCCGTGGTCGGTCGCCCAGCGGCGCCAGCAGCGCTCCACCACGGCGTCCGAGTTGACGAGGGTGCCGTCCATGTCCAGCAGGACGGCGCGGGCGGTCAGGGCGGGCGTCGTGCTGGCCGGCATCGGCGTGCTCCAGGGCGGAGGGCGGCGAGGGAAAGGACATCAAGCGGCTCCGCCCGCCGGTCAGGGAGTACGGGCGGAGCCACTTTGTTCCTTCACGATACAAAAAGCGGGGCGGTTACGCCAGTCGTTCCGGTTCGGCAGGCCATAACGGGACTCAACCACCACGATGGGGAGGACAGTGGGGGAGCGGACACGGGGGAGGGTGCGGCACCGAGGAGAACCGAGGAGGGCGCATGGCGCAGGACGTGGGCACCCCGGCCGTGAGCCCGGCCCCGGGGGAGGGACAGAACCGGCGGAGCGTCATGGTCGCCATCGGGGCGCTGCTCCTGGGCATGCTGCTCGCCGCGCTCGACCAGACCATCGTCTCCACCGCGCTGCCGACCATCGCCAGCGAACTCGGCGGGCTGGACCATCTGTCCTGGGTGGTCACCGCGTATCTGCTGGCCTCGACCGCCGCCACCCCTCTGTGGGGCAAGCTCGGCGACCAGTACGGCCGTAAAAAGCTCTTCCAGGCCGCGATCGTCATCTTCCTGATCGGCTCCGCGCTGTGCGGCATCGCGCAGAACATGCCGCAGCTCATCGGCTTCCGCGCCCTCCAGGGCCTCGGCGGCGGCGGGCTGATCGTGCTGTCCATGGCGATCGTGGGGGACATCGTCTCGCCCCGGGAACGCGGCAAGTACCAGGGCCTCTTCGGAGGTGTCTTCGGCGCGACGAGCATCCTCGGCCCCCTGCTCGGCGGCTTCTTCACCGAACACCTCACCTGGCGCTGGGTCTTCTACATCAATCTGCCCATCGGCATCGTCGCGCTGCTCGTCGTCGCCGCCGTCCTGCACATCCCCGTGCGCTCCACCCGGCACACGATCGACTACCTCGGCACCTTCCTCATCGCGGCCGTCGCCACCTGTCTGATCCTCGTCGCCTCGCTGGGCGGCACGACCTGGCCCTGGGCCTCCGCCCAGATCATCGCCCTCGCGGTGGTCGGACTGCTGCTGCTCTACGTCTTCGTGCGGGTCGAGCGGCGGGCGGCCGAACCCGTCATCCCGCTGAAGCTCTTCCACATCCGCACCTTCACCCTCGTCGCGATCATCAGCTTCGTCGTCGGGTTCGCGATGTTCGGCGCGATGACCTTCCTGCCGACCTTCCTCCAGGTCGTCCAGGGCGTGAGTCCGACCCTCTCCGGGGTGCATCTGCTGCCGATGGTGCTGGGCATGCTGCTGACCTCCACGGCCTCCGGCCAGATCGTCAGCCGCACGGGCCGCTGGAAGGTCTTCCCGATCGTCGGCACCGGGATCACCGCGCTCGGCCTCGTGCTGCTCCACCGGCTCACCGAGACCAGTTCGACCTGGGAGATGAGTGTCTACTTCTTCGTCTTCGGGTCCGGGCTCGGCCTGGTGATGCAGGTGCTCGTGCTGGTCGTGCAGAACTCGGTCGGTTACGCGGACCTCGGCGTCGCCACCTCGGGGGCGACCTTCTTCCGGTCCATCGGCGCGTCGTTCGGCGTCGCCATCTTCGGGACGATCTTCACCAGCCGGCTGGCGAGCATGCTCACAGAGGCGCTCGCCGGAAAACCGATGCCGCCGGGCGCGGGTCCTTCGGAGCTGGCCGCCGATCCCCGTGCCATCGGCGAACTGCCTCCCGCGTTGCGATCGTCGGTGCTCCACGCGTATTCCACGGCCATCACGGACGTCTTCCTCTTCGCCGTGCCCGTGGTGCTCGTCGGGTTCGTCGTCGCCTGGTTCCTCAAGGAGGACCCGCTGCGTGCCTCGGTCACCGCGCCCGACCCCAGCCAGACGGTCGCGTCGAACCCGGTGCACCGCTCCTCCCTCGAAGAGGCGGCCCGTGCGCTGTCGGTCCTCGGCTCGCGCGAGGGACGGCGGCACATCTACGAGAAGATCACGGCGAAGGCCGGGTATGACCTGACACCCGCGGCCAGCTGGCTGCTGCTGCGCATCCGCCGCCACGGGACGGTGGAGCCGGGCCTGCTCGCCGATGTCACGCCCGTACCGCTGCGGACCATCACCGACGCCGCCCGACTGCTGGAGGAACGTCACCTCGCCCGTCGTGAGGGGCTCCAGCTGCTGCTGACCGAGGAGGGTCTGGAGTGTGCCGTACGGCTCGCCAAGGCCCGCGAGGAGTCGCTGGCCGAGCTGCTCGGCGACTGGTGGGGCCCCGAGCGGCCGACCGATCTGGTGCACCTGGTCGAGGAGCTGAACGCCGAGCTGTGCGGTTCGGACGGCGAACGGCCCTACAGCCCGCCACCGAAGCGCGACCACGCGCCCTGAGGCCGCCGCGGTCGAGCCGAGCGGCGGCCCGCTCCCGTGGGCGGTCGGGCCGGCTTCGAGGAGGCCCCTCCCGCCGCGGTCGGGCCGAGCGGCGGCCCGGGCCCGTCAGGCAGCCGCCGCGCGCAGCTCCTTGCCGTACCAGATCTGCATGTAGGGCCCGGTGCAGTACGCCGGGATCTCGGAGTAGCCGTGCCGTATGTACAGCGCACGCGCCGACGTGAGATCGAGACGGGTGTTGAGCACCATGCGCCGGGCGCCGAGCGTGCGGGCCTCGTCCTCCAGCAGCTCCATCAGCATGCCCGCGCCCTCGCGGCCGCGGAAGGCCGGGCGCACGAAGACGCGGGTGAGCTCGGCGCGCCCGTCGTCCAGCAGCAGCACCCCGCCGCAGGCCGCGGCCTCGCCGCCGTACCGGCCGACGACGAACGTCCCCGTGGGAGGGGTGAGCAGTTCGACGCCGTCACCGGCGAGTCCCTCGTCGATCTCCCCCTCCGTCGCGGGCCGCCGCCAGTAACTGCTCGCCACATCGGCGTAGTAGTCACGGCGCAGGCCGGTCGCGTCGGGTGAGTCGAAGGCCTCGCGGGCCAGGGTCCAGGACGTCATGACGTTCTCTGTACCGCAGGTGCCGGAGCCCCGGCCAGCGATTATCGGGTGCGGTCAGGCCTTGGGAGCGGCCGACTGGACCACCTCGAAGGACCACAGCGTCGAGCCGGTGGCCGCGGGCTTCGGACGCTCGCCGCCCTCACCCTGCGGACCGCCCTGCCCCTGAGCGCCGCCGCCCTGCGCGCCGCCGTGGGACGCCTTCATCGAGCCCGCCATCCAGGCCTGGAACGACGCCTCGTCGCGCCAGCGCGTGTACACGAGGTACTGGTCGGTCCCTTCGAGCGGCCGCAGCAGCTCGAACCACTCGAAACCGTCAGCGCCCTCCACCGCGCCGGCCCGGGAGGCGAAGCGCTTCTCGAGCACTTCGCGCTGCTCGGCGGGGACGGTCAGCACATTGATCTTCACCACACTGGCCACAGGACATCCTTCGCATAGGGGGATCTCGACCGTACCTCCGCGCCCTTCTCTCAGCGGAGGCGGTCCGGCCCGAGGAAAGCCGGCGGCACCGCGTTCTCCGCCCCGCGGACGAGATCGGCGAGGGCGTCGCCGATGCCCGTGGCGTACTGGAGGCCGTACGCGCCGCCACCGCCGGCGACGACGAGGCGCGGATCCCCGTCGGGACGGCCGAGCACGAACTGCCCGTCGGCGGCCCGTGTCGTCGTCCGCACCGAGACCCTGGCCGGCAGCCGCCGCAGACCCGGAAGCTTCGCCGGCAGCATGCGCGCCAGGTCGGACCAGTCGTCGTACGCCACGCCGCGGTCGATCTCGTCCGGGTCCAGCGGCTTGCCCGTCACCTCGCGGTCCTCCAGGCTCAGCCGGATGTCGTGACCGCCTTCGGACCCGCTGCCGCGCAGCACCCGGCCGTCGTCGAGTTCGCGGACGAAGGCGGGGAACTCCTCCAGTGTGAAACCGCCGTCTTCCTCGAGCGGGCGGAACCAGGTCTCCGGCATCCGGACCGTCTCCAGCGGCAGGCCGGGCACCAGCTCCGCGAGCCAGGCACCGGCCGTCACCACGACCTGCCGGACACGCACGCTGCGCTGTGCGGTGTGCAGCAGGACGCCGCCCGTGATGGGCTCGACCGAGGTGATCCGGGTGTCCGCGAAGACACGGGCACCGCTGCTCCGGGCGAGGGCGACCGCGGCGCGCACCGCGTTCTCGGCCCGCAACAGCCCCGCGCTCGGCTCCCACACGCCGATGTGGTGGTCGGGTACACCGGTGTGGCGCGGGTACTGGAAGCGCAGCGCCCGCGCCGTGAAGGTCCGGACATCGATGTCGTGCTCGCGCGCGGCGCGCAGTGCGCCGCCCGCCACCAGCCCGTCCTCGGGGCCCACCAGCAACCCCCCGCAGGGCACGAACAGCCGCTCCCGCGAGGCCTCTTCGAGCTCCCTCCACAGCGCGTGGGAGCGCCGCGCGAGCGGCACGAGCGCCGGGTTCTCGGAGCAGCACAGCCGGAACATCCCCGCGCCGTACGACGATCCGGGCGCGCGTCCGGGGGTGAAACGGTCGAAGCCGATGACGTCGACGCCCCGGCCGGACAGCCTCCACAGCGCGGAGGCGCCCCAGGCGCCGAGTCCCACGATCGCCGCATCCGCATCCCACTGAGTCATCTCACCTGCACCTGCCCGCCCTGTCGTCACGGTCCCTGGGTGCAGCCCACCACGCCCTTTCCCCGTGGGCCTGAGTAACCGGTACTCACCTTGCTTCGGCCACTCACCTTTCGGCCGCCGGAGGTCCGCGGAACCGCCGAGGATCCGGAGCGCGGGCGCGCCGGCCGCCGAACGGCGACAGGGGTTTGAGTACCTGAGTACTCACGATGCGGGACCCCCGTCCGTGGTGACCTCGGCACTGCCGCGCGGTGCAGGCCGCGACGACGGGTGGAGGTTGTGATGCAGTTCCGTGTACTGGGGCCCCCTGAGATCTATGACGACGTCAGGCAGCGGAGCGTCCAGTTGAACAGTCCCAAGCAGCGCGTGCTCCTCGGGGTGCTGCTGGTCCGCCTGGGGTCTGCCGTTCCCACGGAAGCGCTGATCAACGAGTTGTGGGGCCGCAACGCCCCGGACAAGGCGATCAACGCCCTCCAGGCACACGTCTCCCGGCTGCGCCAGCAGCTGATCGAGGTCGAGCCGGCCCGGGCGAACACCCCCCGTCTCGTCGCGCGCGGCTCCGGCTATCTGTTGCAGGCGCGTCCCGACGAACTCGACAGCGTGCAGTTCCGGCTCCAGGCGGCGCGCGCCCAGCGGCAGTTGGAGACGGATCCGCATGCCGCCGCGGCCCTGCTGCGCAAGGCGCTCAGGCTGTGGCGCGGCCCGGCGCTCGACGGGGGCTCCCACGGCCCCCTGTGCTCCGGCGTCGCGGCCCGGCTGGAGGAGGAGCGTCTGCTCGCCCTGGAAGACCTCTGCGACGCCTCGATCCGCATCGGCCACCACCGCCAGGTGGTCGGCCAGCTCGAAGAGCTGGTCGTCGCCCACCCGCTGCGCGAGCGCTTCCGCGACCAGCTGGTCCTGTCCCTCCAGCGCTGCGGCAGGCAGGGCGAGGCACGGGCGGTACGGGACACCGTACGCAGGCGCCGCGCCCCCGAGACCGCTGCCGGGCCGGTGGCCGTACGGGGCCTTTCCGTACGCCCGATCCACGACGCGGGTCACCGCCGGCACGGGCACGGAGTCGGCGAGCACCCGGTGGGCGAGGACAGTGCCGCCGACACCGAGCACTACCGGGAGGGCGGCGGCAGCGACTTCGAACTGCTGCGGCTGCGCCGCCGGGTGGACCAGCTGACGTCGGAACAGCACTCGCTCCGTTCGGAACTGGACCGGCTCATGGCGCTCGTCGAGGGCGGATCGGGACAGCGAAGGGACTCCGCCTGACCGAACGGCGATCCGGCGCCCGAGCGGGTGCGTCCGGCGGGCGGTGAGGGAACGGGGGGCCTTGCGTCCGATCGAGGCGCGGGGACCTTGCGTCAGATCCGGCGCGGGGACCGGCGGACCCGCTCCGCCGGGTTGTTCGCCCTGCCGGTTGTCAGCCTGTCAATTGTCTGTCAGATGTGCCCATTCGGCGCCCGGAACGGGTGCTCCGCCCACCTAAACTGCGAATCGCCGATGAGCGGAATTGCGAATTCTGAGAGGAGATTTCCATGGCCGTACTGCATACCACCCACCGGGGCGCCGGAACACCCGACCACCTGTGGAAGGTACTGCTGGACATCGAGGCATTCCCTTCGTACATGGAGGGTGTCAACGAGGTCGAGATCACCGAGGAGGACGGCGACCGGCGCACCAGCAGCTGGGTGGTCGAACTCAAGGGTTCCGAAATGGAATGGGACCAGGAGGACGTCATCGACGCGGATCGGCGGCGGGTGGAATTCCGCCAGACCGACGGTGACCTCGCGAACTACGAGGGATATTGGCAGATCGTCGAGGACGCCGAAGGGGTCGGCCTCGAATTGAAGGTGGAGTTCGACATCGGTCTGCCGATGGTCGCCGAAATGATTCATCCCGCTGTGGCCAAGGCACTCGAGGGCTACCAGCAGGGCATCGTCGAGCAGAGCGCGTAGGAGGATCAGTCATGAGTGACCTTGGCCCGGTCGATGCGAAGGAAACGTTCCGGCGGGTGAAGCGGCACTTCTCACCCGCTCTTTCGGTGGCCGGAAAGTTCAGCGGGCAGGGCGCCGTCGAGGCCTCGTCCGACGGCTGCCGGGTGACGCTCTCGGACGGCCGGTCGGTCCTGGACTTCGGCTCGTACGCGGTCGCCCTCCTCGGGCACCGCAATCCGGCGGTCCTGGACGCGGTCCGCGCCCAGCTGGACGTCATGCCCGCGTCGACCAGGACGGTCCAGAGCGCGGTGGCCCCGCTGGCCGCCGAGAAGCTGACCGAGTACTTCGGAGGGGCCCTGAACCGGGTCTACTTCGGGTGCGGCGGCGCCGACGCCGTCGAGGTCTCGCTGAAGCTCGCCCGGGTGGCCACCGGCCGCACCACGGTCGTCGCCGTCGAAGGCGCCTTCCACGGAAAGACCCTGGGCGCGCTCTCCCTGACACACAACGAGCGGTTTCGCGCGGGCCTCGAACCCCTGCTGCACGGAGTCGTGCACATCGACCCGGACGACCCCCGGGCCCTGGCACGCGTCATCGCCGAACAGGACGTCGCCGCGCTCGTCTTCGAGCCCGTACAGGCCGAGAACGGTGTCCGGCTGCTGGACGAGGACGTCCTCGCGAGCTGGTGCCGTGACGCGCGGGAGCACGGGGCCTTCGTCATCTCCGACGAGATCCAGGTGGGCCTGAGGCGCTGCGGCGCCAAGTCGGTCGCGCTGGAGGCCGGGCTGCCGGTGGACGCCGTCCTGCTCGGCAAGCCGCTCGGCGGCGGTGTCGTGCCGGTGTCGGCGGCCGTCGGCAACGACCGGCTCTTCGAGCCCCTGCTCTCCGACCCGATGCGGCACACCGCCACCTTCAGCGGCCACCCGCTGGGCACCGGCGTGATCCCCACGGCCCTCGCCACCATCGAGCGGCACGCGGCCGACGGCGAGCGCATCGCCGCGGCGATGGCCGCCGGGCTGGCGGACATCCGGGAGGAGCACGGCGGCGTGGTGGTCGATACCCGCGGCCGCGGTCTGCTGTGGGGCATCGACTTCACCACGGCCGAGGTCTCCGGCAACGTACTGGCCGGCCTCGCCCAGAGCGGGCTGGTCGTCTCCCCCTGCATCAGCCGTCCGACGACGGTACGGCTGCTGCCGCCGATCGTCGCGACGGACGAGGACGTCAAAGAGGCCCTGTCGCTGCTCAGCGGAGCGATAGCCCAGGCGGCGGCCTCCTCCTAGGGCCTGCCCTGGCCGCCGCACCGAACCGGAGACCAGGTCCCGGGGAAGGAACAAAGAGAGCTGATGACTTCGCTCACGCAATCAGGAGTCACCGACGAGTTCGCGCAGGATGTCGTGCTGGCCGACGACATCACCGGCTTCGCGGCGAAGGACCCGAGCACGATTTCCGAGGTGTTCCTCACCGGCGCGACCGGGTTCCTCGGGGCGTTCCTGCTGAAGGAGCTGCTGGCACGCGGTCTGACCGTGCACTGCCTGGTGCGGGCCGCCGACGCCGAGGCCGGCCTGGAGCGGCTGAAGGCCACCCTCGGCACCTACGAGGTGCTCGACGCGGTCGACCTCGGCCGCGTCCGCGTCGTGACCGGTGACGTGACGCGGCCCCGCCTCGGAGTGCCCGAGAAGGAGTACGCGGAGCTGGCCGGACGCATCGGCGCGATCTACCACTCCGCCGCCAAGGTCAACTTCCTCACCCTCTACAAGTGGCTGCGCAAGTCGACGATCGACGCCACCCACGAGATCCTCCGGCTGGCCTGCGCCGCGGAGGCCACCCTGCACCATGTGTCGACCATCGGCGTCTTCGAGCCCCGGGCCGCCCTGGGACCGCGTACGGAGACCGACGTCACCGGCCCCCCCGAGACGCTCGCGCTCGGCTACACGAAGAGCAAGTGGGTGGCTGAACAGCTCGTGCGGGAGGCCGGCCGCAGGGGAGTGCCCCTGACCGTCCACCGTCCGGGACAGGTGTGGGGCGACACCCGCAGCGGTGCGTGCCAGCCCAACGACTTCGTCTGGCGGTTCATCAAGGGGTCCGTGCAGGCGGGCGTCTACCCGCGGAAGTTCGGCCTCGACATGAACATGGTGCCGGTCGACTACGTGAGTTCCGCGATGGTCGCCATCTCCCGCGACCCGCGGTCCCTCGGCCGGACATTCCACGAGGTGAGCTCCGGCTCGCTGGACTCCGGCGCGATCCTCGAACTCGTGCGCGGTGTGGGATACGAGCTGAAGGAAGTCAGCATCCTCCGGTGGATGAAGGCCGTGTCCGCCGACGTCAACAACTCCATGTTCCCGCTGATGCGCATGCTCGTGGACCTGGAGAAGTTCGAGGTCGCCGAATTCTCGGACGCGGCCACCCGCGAGTTCCTCAGCGGCTCCGGGGTCACCTGCCCGGACATCGACGAGAAGGTGTTCGCCTCCTACGTCTCGTACTTCGTCCGGCACGGTGTTCTGCCGGACCCGATGGCGTGACGGGCTGACAGCCGGAAAAGGGCGGTGGCCCGCGAGTACCTCAACGTCGGCACCGCCCTGGCCGCGGCCGGTGGATCCTTCGACGACGTGGCGAAACTGACCGTATACGTCGTCGACTGGA
>NZ_JBEOSJ010000020.1:0-138329 GCF_040302905.1 Streptomyces sp. NPDC096193
GTCTGTGGTGCTCGTTGGCGTGGGCCGCGACCATCGTGATGTTCTGCTACGTCACCGTGCACAACATCAGGCACCGAGTGATCAAGGTCCCCGAGAGGCTGCGCAGTGGTCTGCTGGAGTTCCACTGGATGCCGCCGGTGCTGTGGATCGGGATCATCGGCATGCTGATCCTGACCCGCTGGTGGGACTTCTGGACCGGCTGAGCGGGGCGGGGGAGCCGAGGAGCGTTGTCAGTGCGCTGACATAGGCTTCACAGCGTGGAGCCCGACCTCTTTACCGCAGCTGCCGAAGAACGCCAGGAGAAGGATCCGTCCAGCAGTCCGCTGGCCGTCCGGATGCGTCCGCGTGTTCTCGACGAAGTCGTCGGCCAGCAGCATCTGCTCAAGCCCGGATCGCCGCTGCGCCGCCTCGTCGGCGAGGGCGGCGGAGGTCCCGCGGGACCCGCGTCCGTCATCCTCTGGGGCCCGCCCGGCACCGGGAAGACGACGCTCGCCTATGTCGTCTCCAAGGCGACCAACAAGCGCTTCGTCGAGCTGTCTGCGATCACCGCGGGCGTCAAGGAGGTCAGGGCCGTCATCGACGGGGCCCGACGCGCGGCCGGCGGCTTCGGCAAGGAGACCGTCCTCTTCCTCGACGAGATCCACCGCTTCTCCAAGGCCCAGCAGGACTCCCTCCTGCCGGCCGTGGAGAACCGCTGGGTGACGCTGATCGCGGCCACCACCGAGAACCCCTACTTCTCGGTGATCTCACCCCTGCTCTCCCGCTCGCTGCTGCTGACGCTGGAGTCACTGACCGACGAGGACCTCACGGGACTGCTGCGCCGGGCGCTCACCGAGGAGCGCGGCCTCGGCGGGGCGGTCACCCTGCCCGCCGACTCCGAGGCGCATCTGCTCCGTATCGCGGGCGGTGACGCCCGACGGGCCCTGACCGCTCTGGAGGCCGCCGCGGGCGCCACCCTCGACAAGGGCGAGAAGGAGATCTCGCTCGAGACGGTCGAGGAGACGGTCGACCGGGCGGCGGTGAAGTACGACCGTGACGGCGACCAGCACTACGACGTGGCCAGCGCGCTCATCAAGTCCATCCGCGGTTCCGACGTCGACGCGGCCCTGCACTATCTGGCGCGGATGATCGAGGCGGGGGAGGACCCGCGCTTCATCGCGCGGCGGTTGATGATCTCGGCGAGCGAGGACATCGGCCTGGCGGACCCGACGGCCCTGCCGACCGCGGTCGCCGCGGCGCAGGCCGTGGCCATGATCGGTTTCCCGGAGGCGGCGCTCACCCTCAGCCATGTCACGATCGCGCTGGCGCTGGCCCCGAAGTCGAACACCGCCACGACGGCGATCGGTGCCGCGCTCGCCGATGTCCGGGCCGGTCTCGCCGGTCCTGTCCCGCCGCATCTGCGGGACGGTCACTACAAGGGAGCGGCCAAGCTCGGCCACGCCCAGGGGTATGTCTATCCGCACGATGTGCCCGGCGGGATCGCGGCCCAGCAGTATGCCCCGGACGCGGTGCACGGCAAGCGGTACTACGAGCCGACGCGTTACGGCGCCGAGGCGCGGTATGCGGACGTCGTGGAGAAGGTCCGCGAGCGGCTGCGCGGTGGCACCGCCGGCGACTGACCGCCTGCCGCGCGCCGTGCAGTCAGGGCGCGGCGGCCTCGAAGAGCGTGTGCATCGCACGGCGCAGCTCGGTGACGTCGCGGACGGGCTCGGGGAAGTCGAACCGCGCGTCGAAGCAGCGCTCGCCGACGAACCGCACCCGCAGCCCGAAGCGGTCCAGAGCCAGCGGCACCGCCCGCTGTCCGTCCCCGTCCATCCCCTCGGCCCGGTCGCCGAGCAGTCCGCACAGACCCTGCACCTGATCACCGTGGACGGAGTGCAGATGCTGGAGCAGCTCGATCTCGTACGACACCAGCGGGTCGACGGCGGCCCGGGCGAAGTCCTCCGGCTCGACGCTCGACACACCCCACAGATCGTCCACGCGCAGCTCGCCGATCTCCAGCCGCAGCATCATGGCGCCGGGTTCGGCGAGGCCGGGGACGCAGGTCAGCCACCCGGTGACCCATGCGCGCCCGCGGATACGATGGGGGACCGAGATCGGCGCGACGTCCGTGATCTCCAGCACGGCGGACAGCTCGTCGTCCTGTGCGTGGGTCGCGGCCCGTACGGCCGGTGAGTCCGCGGGAAAGAGCAGGAAGACCTCACCGTCGGTGCCCACCACGCGTGCCTGCGGGGTCAGCTGCTCCGGCCGGGTGACGTCCACACCGGGAATGAGCAGTACCGCGGAGCATGTACTCTGTACGAGAGTTCGTGTGCGCTCGGCTGCTGACGGCATCCGAGTGATTTCAAGCCCGCTGGGACGCGGCTGACCATGAGCTGATCGGACCTCCGTCGCCTCGACGCTCTGAGCAGCGTCGGCTTCTTTCGTGCTGTCCGTGATGCGCTTGGTGTTCCCAGGGCGAGACATGCGATCTCCTTGAGTAAGGTGAGCCTAACCTAACCTACAACGGAGGTCTGGAGAACGTGCCTAACCAGTCGCGTCCCAAGGTCAAGAAGTCTCGCGCGCTCGGTATCGCGCTGACGCCGAAGGCTGTCAAGTACTTCGAAGCCCGCCCCTACCCGCCGGGCGAGCACGGCCGTGGGCGCAAGCAGAACTCGGACTACAAGGTCCGTCTGCTCGAGAAGCAGCGTCTGCGCGCCCAGTACGACATCAGTGAGCGCCAGATGGCCCGCGCCTACGACCGCGCGCGCAAGGCCGAGGGCAAGACCGGCGAGGCGCTGGTCATCGAGCTCGAGCGTCGCCTCGACGCCCTCGTGCTGCGGTCGGGCATCGCCCGGACCATCTACCAGGCCCGCCAGATGGTCGTCCACGGCCACATCGAGGTCAACGGTGGCAAGGTCGACAAGCCGTCCTTCCGTGTCCGTCCCGACGACGTTGTGATGGTCCGCGAGCGCTCCCGCGAGAAGAACCTGTTCCAGGTCGCTCGTGAGGGTGGCTTCGCCGCCGACGGTGAGACCCCGCGCTACCTGCAGGTCAACCTGAAGGCCCTGGCGTTCCGCCTGGACCGTGACCCGCAGCGCAAGGAAGTTCCGGTCATCTGCGACGAGCAGCTGGTCGTCGAGTACTACGCCCGCTGATTCAGGGGCCCTCCCGGCGACCGCCGGGAGAGTGACTCACCACGCTTCAGCCCGCCGCTTCCCCGCCCTTTCCGGTGGGGGAGCCGGCGGGCTCTCGCGTTTCCACGGACGTCGCCGTACGGACCGGACGCGGCCTGCCCGGTCTGGCCGCCGACGGGCCTTCCGGTGTGGCGAGGGCCCGGCGCACCGCCGCGTCAAGCGACAGCCCCCGGCCCTCCCGCGCGCAGGAGGCGTACCGCTCCGCCCCCAGCACCTGGCCGGCCTGCTGCTCGCACAGCGCCCGGGGCCCGCTGAAGTGGCCGGAGCCGAAGAGCGGCATCCCGACCGCACCCCACACCGGCGACGCGGCGCCCTGGAGCACCGCGGCCTCCGCCGGGTCCCCCTCGCCTGCCGTCACCAGCGCCAGCAGCTCGATCGCGAGCACCAGGCCCACCAGATCGTTGAACCGGTGGTCGATGACGACGGCGTTCCGGAGCAGGGTCCGCGCCCGGACGTGGTCGCCGCCCGTCCACGCCGCGTAGGCCAGGACGTACAGCGCATAGGCGCGCGTCCACAACTCGCCGCGTTCCTCGCAGATCTCCCGGACCTCCTCGCACAGCCGGACCGCCTCCTCCAGACGGTTCTGGAAGACGAGCGCCATGGCCAGCTCGACCTGGCCCATCAGGACATTGCTGTTGAGTTCGCCGAGGTTCCGGTAGGCCGCGAGGGCCGAGCGGAGCAGCTCCTCGGCGCGCGGCATGTCGTCGGACAGCAGGGCCAGGCACCCCATGCGGTGGACGGCGTACGCCGCGGCCGTCGGGTTGCCGGTGCGGGCCGCCTCCTCGCGGCACTCGTGCAGCGCACCGGCGGCCGCCGGGCTGTCGCCCTGGAGGATCGCCACATAGCCGAGCACCCACAGGGCCTTGAGCCGCGCCTCCTCGTGGTCCCCGGCCTGCGCGAGGGCCCGGTCCAGCCAGTGCCGCCCCTCCGCGAGCCGGCCGCAGCCGGCCCAGTAGAACCACAGCGTGCCTGCCAGATGGTGGCCCAGATGCGTGTCCTCCGCGGACTCCAGGCACAGTTCCAGCGCGGCCCGCAGATTGGGCAGCGCGCTGTCGGTGCAGTCCGCCACCTCCGCCTGCCGCGGACTGAACCACTCCAGCTCGCACCACGTGGCCAGCCCCACGTACCAGTCCCGGTGCCGCCTGCGCATCCGCGGGGAGTCGCCGAGGGCCTCCAGCCACTCGGCTCCGTACGCGCGGACGGTGTCGAGCATGCGGTAGCGCACCCCCGCAGGCGTCTCCTCACGGAAGACCACGGACTGCGCGAGCAGCCCGGAGAGCACGTCCAGCACCTGTTCGGCAGGGAGATCGTGGCCGCTGCAGACGTACTCCACGGCCTCCAGATCGAACTGGCCGGCGAACACGGACAGCCGCGCCCACAGCAGTCGCTCCTCGGGAGTGCACAGCTCATGGCTCCAGCCGACCGCCGTACGCAGCGTCTGATGGCGCGGCAGCGCACCCCGGCTGCCGCCGGTCAGCAGCAGGAAGCGGTCGTCCAGCCGCCGGAGCAGCTGGTCGAGGGAGAGGGCGGAGAGCCGGCCCGCCGCCAGTTCCAGCGCGAGGGGGATCCCGTCGAGACGGCGGCACAGCTCCCGTACCGCGCCCCTGTTCCCGTCGGACAGCCCGAAGTGCGGCAGCACCGCCGCCGCGCGGTCCGCGAAGAGCCGCACCGCGTCGTTCTCCGTCATGGGTGCCAGCGGGAAGACGACCTCGCCCGACAGCCGCAGCGAACGGCGGCTCACCGCCAGGACCTGAAGGCCGGGCGCGTGCCGCAGCAGATCCGATACGAGCTCGGCGCCGTCGTCGACGAACTGCTCGAACCCGTCCAGCACCAGAAGCAGCCGGCGTTCCGCGAGGTGGGCCAGGAGGACCTCGCGGGGCGGTCTGCGGGTGTGATCGGTGATGCCGAGGGCGGCGACCAGCGCATGGGCGAGCAGCCCGGGGTCGGACAGCGTGGACAGCTCGCACAGCCACACCCCGTCGCGATGGCTGCCCTGCTCCCACAGCCCGGCCGCGACGCGGATCGCCAGCGGCGACTTCCCCACGCCGCCCGTCCCGGCGACGGTGACCAGCCGGGCGCCGCTGTCGATCAACCGGGCGAGCGCGGCCTGTTCGCCGGCCCGGCCCACGAACGGGGTCAGTTCCGCCGGGAGACGGCCCCGCGGCGGGGAGTGATCGTCGGGCGAAGGGCCATTGCGAGAGGTGCGCCGCATAGGACACGGAGCGTACCGGCGTATAAGCACTCCGTACAATCTGCTTGCACAACTCCCTCGGCCCGCCTGGTAATGCGGTACGGGGTGCGACCCTGGGCGCGATAGGGTCGGAGGACGTTTTCCGACGTGTTTCAGCGACTAGCAGAGAGCGGTGCAGCGTGACCGGTGGAGAGGTTGCCGGGATCCTGGTGGCCGTCTTCTGGGCGATCCTGGTCTCCTTCCTCGCCGTGGTCCTGGTGAGGTTGGCCCAGACGCTCAAGGCGACCACCCGGCTCGTGGCGGACGTGACCGAGCAGGCAGTGCCGCTTCTGTCCGACGCCTCCGCGACGGTCCGCTCCGCGCAGACGCAGTTGGACCGGGTCGACGCGATCGCGACCGACGTCCAGGAAGTCACCTCCAACGCCTCCGCGCTCTCCACCACCGTCGCGTCCACCTTCGGCGGCCCGCTGGTCAAGGTTGCCGCCTTCGGCTACGGCGTGCGCCGGGCGATGAGCCGCAAGGGCGACGGGGAGGCACCCGAGCCGTCCCGCCGGTCGGTGATCGTCGGCCGTACCGTGCCGGCTGCCCGGCGAAAGAAGCAGAGGGGCTGACGCACCATGTTCCGCCGCACGTTCTGGTTCACCGCCGGCGCCGCAGCCGGCGTCTGGGCCACCACCAAGGTCAACCGCAAGCTCAGGCAGCTGACACCCGAGAGCCTCGCCGCGCAGGCCGCGAACAAGGCGATCGACGCGGGCCACAAGCTCAAGGACTTCGCGCTCGACGTCCGGGCCGCAATGGTGCAGCGCGAGAGCGAACTGGGTGAGGCGCTCGGCCTCGGGACCCCGCCAGGCGGCCCCGAACTGCCCGCGCAGCGCCGCCTCGCCGCCGTCGAGCCGCCGCGGAACCCGTTGGGCAAGCACGACAAGCACCCCTACACATCGCACAACCGGAATGAGGACCACTGATGGAGTCGGCTGAAATCCGCCGCCGCTGGCTGCGCTTCTTCGAGGAGCGCGGACACCTCGTCGTGCCTTCGGCGTCGCTCATCGCGGACGACCCGACTCTGCTGCTGGTCCCCGCGGGCATGGTTCCCTTCAAGCCGTACTTCCTCGGCGAGGTCAAGCCGCCCGCCCAGCGCGTCACCAGTGTGCAGAAGTGCGTGCGTACGCCGGACATCGAAGAGGTCGGCAAGACCACCCGGCACGGCACCTTCTTCCAGATGTGCGGCAACTTCTCCTTCGGGGACTACTTCAAGGAAGGCGCCATCAGGTTCGCCTGGGAGCTGCTCACCAACTCCCTGGAGGACGGCGGTTACGGCCTGGAGGCCGACCGCCTGTGGATCACGGTCTACGAGGAGGACGACGAGGCCGAGCAGATCTGGCGCGACGTGATCGGCGTGCCGGCCGAGCGCATCCAGCGTCTGGGCAAGGGCCCCAACTTCTGGTCGATGGGCGTCCCCGGACCCTGCGGCCCGTGCTCGGAGATCAACTACGACCGCGGCCCCGAGTTCGGCGAAGAGGGCGGCCCGGCCGTCAACGACGAGCGCTACGTGGAGATCTGGAACCTGGTCTTCATGCAGTACCTGCGCGGCCCGGGCGAGGGCAAGGAAGACTTCCCGATCCTCGGCGAGCTGCCGACGAAGAACATCGACACCGGTCTCGGTCTCGAGCGCCTCGCCATGATCCTGCAGGGCGTGCAGAACATGTACGAGACCGACACCCTGCGGGTCGTCATGGACAGGGCCACCGAGCTCACCGGGGTGCGCTACGGCGCCGACCACGGCTCGGACGTCTCGCTGCGCGTGGTCGCCGACCACATCCGTACGTCCGTGATGCTCATCGGGGACGGTGTCACCCCGGGCAACGAGGGCCGCGGCTACGTCCTGCGCCGCATCATGCGCCGGGCCATCCGCAACATGCGTCTCCTCGGTGCCACCGGCCCGGTCGTGGCCGAGCTCGCCGACACCGTGATCACGAAGATGGGCGAGCAGTACCCGGAACTCATCACCGACCGGCAGCGCATCGAGACCGTGGCCCTCGCCGAGGAGGCCGCCTTCCTCAAGACGCTGAAGGCCGGCACCAACATCCTCGACACCGCCATCACCGACGCCAAGTCCGCCGGTGGCAAGGTGCTCGCCGGCGACAAGGCCTTCCTGCTCCACGACACCTGGGGCTTCCCCATCGACCTCACCCTGGAGATGGCCGCCGAACAGGGCCTGTCCGTGGACGAGGACGGCTTCCGCCGCCTGATGAAGGAGCAGCGGGACAAGGCCAAGGCCGACGCCCGGTCCAAGAAGACCGGCCACGCCGACCTGTCCGCCTACCGCGAGGTCGCCGACAACTCGGGCTCCACCGAGTTCACCGGCTACGGTTCCACCGAGGGCGAGTCGACCGTCGTCGGCCTGCTCGTCGACGGTGTGCCCTCGCCCGCGGCCTCCGAGGGCGACGAGGTCGAGGTCGTGCTGGACCGGACCCCCTTCTACGCCGAGGGCGGCGGCCAGCTCGCCGACCAGGGCCGCATCAGGCTCGACTCCGGCGCCGTGATCCAGGTACGCGACGTCCAGCAGCCGGTTCCCGGTGTCTCCGTGCACAAGGGGTCGGTCCAGGTCGGCGAGGTGACGCTGGGCGCCACCGCCTATGCCGCCATCGACGTCACCCGGCGCCGGGCCATCGCCCGCGCCCACAGCGCCACGCACCTCACGCACCAGGCGCTGCGCGACGCTCTCGGCCCGACGGCCGCCCAGGCCGGTTCGGAGAACTCGCCGGGCCGCTTCCGGTTCGACTTCGGCTCTCCCGCCGCCGTCCCCGGCACGGTCCTCACCGACGTCGAGCAGAAGATCAACGAGGTCCTCGCCCGGGAACTCGACGTGCAGGCCGAGGTCATGAGCATCGACGAGGCCAAGAAGCAGGGTGCCATCGCCGAGTTCGGCGAGAAGTACGGCGAGCGCGTGCGCGTTGTCACCATCGGCGACTTCTCCAAGGAGCTGTGCGGCGGCACCCATGTGCACAACACCGCCCAGCTGGGTCTGGTGAAACTGCTCGGCGAATCCTCGATCGGCTCCGGTGTACGCCGTATCGAAGCCCTCGTCGGTGTCGACGCCTACAACTTCCTCGCCAAGGAGCACACGGTCGTCGCCCAGCTCCAGGAGCTGGTCAAGGGCCGTTCCGAGGAGCTGCCGGAGAAGGTCGCCGCCATGCTCGGCAAGCTGAAGGACGCCGAGAAGGAGATCGAGAAGTTCCGCGCGGAGAAGGTCCTCCAGGCCGCCGCCGGGCTCGTCGACAGCGCCAAGGACGTACGCGGCGTGGCCCTTGTGACCGGTCAGGTGCCCGACGGCACCTCCGCGGACGACCTGCGCAGGCTGGTCCTCGACGTCCGGGGCCGCATCCCGGGCGACCGTCCCGCCGTCGTCGCTCTGTTCACCACGGCGAACGGCCGGCCGCTCACCGTCATCGCCACCAACGAGGCCGCCCGCGAGCGCGGTCTCAAGGCCGGAGACCTCGTGCGCACCGCCGCCAAGACGCTGGGCGGCGGAGGCGGCGGCAAGCCGGACGTCGCGCAGGGCGGCGGGCAGAACCCGGCCGCCGTCGGCGATGCCGTGGCCGCTGTCGAGCGCCTGGTCGCCGAGACCGCGTGATGCGCCGGGGACGCCGTCTCGCGATCGACGTCGGGGATGCCCGTATCGGGGTCGCCTCGTGCGACCCCGACGGGGTCCTCGCGACGCCGGTGGAGACCGTGCCGGGACGGGACGTCCCGGCCGCCCACCGGCGGCTGCGGCAGCTCGTCGAGGAGTACGAACCGATCGAGGTCGTCGTGGGCCTGCCCCGCTCGCTCAGCGGCGGGGAGGGGCCCGCAGCGGCCAAGATCCGGGTCTTCGCGCAGGAGCTCGCTCGCGGGATCGCACCGCTTCCGGTGCGACTTGTGGACGAGAGGATGACCACAGTGACGGCCAGTCAGGGACTCCGCGCTTCGGGCGTGAAGTCCAAAAAGGGCCGCTCTGTCATCGACCAGGCTGCCGCTGTGGTGATTCTTCAGAACGCTCTGGAGTCCGAACGGGCGTCGGGAACGGCTCCCGGCGAGTCCGTCGAAGTGGTTGTCTGATCGCGATACGGTAACGTTCCGCGCGACGCGGCGGTGTTCGAACAGCTGTCGCTCAGCAAAGAGGCGGGACGCGTCAAAGCCTGCCTCGCGGCCCTAGGGGATCGATGACTGATTATGGCCGGGGCCCCGGCTCCGAACCGTGGCATCCCGATGACCCTTTGTACGGCGACGCGGGATGGGAAGGGCAGCAGGCGGCGGCCGGCCAGGCCGCCTACGGCCAGCAGCCGCACCAGCAGTACGCGCAGCAGCCGCAGCCGCAGCAGCACTACGGACCCCAGGACCCGTACCAGCAGCAGCAGTACGCCCAGCAGCAGTACCAGCAGCAGGGCTACGACCAGCAGGGCTACGACCAGCAGGCGTACGCGCAGCAGCAGCAGTACGCCCAGCAGAACCAGCACCAGCAGGAGCACCCGCAGCACCAGCAGCAGCACCCGCAGCAGCACGACGGCAGCTGGGACACGGGTCAGCACGCGGCCATGCCCTACCCGGGCGACCCCGCAGACACCTACGGCGGCCCGCCTCCCGGCTACAACAGCCGCCAGGAGGCCGACTACTACGCGACCCCCGAGGCCTACCCGCCGCCGCAGCCCCCGGGCCGGCGGCAGGCCGAGCCGGAGCCCGCGCCCACCGAGTGGGAGACGGAGGCGGCGAAGGAGGGCGAGGAGACCCACCCCTTCTTCACCGGTGACGACGGCCGTGACGACGACGGGGCCTACGACGACGACCCGCGCGAGACGCGGCGCGGCAGCGGCAACGAGCGCCGCGGGAAGACCAAGAAGAAGAGCCGCAACGGTTGTGCGTGCCTGGTCGTCTCGCTCGTCCTCGTGGGCGGACTCGGCGGCGTCAGCTACTTCGGCTACCAGTTCTGGCAGGGCCAGTTCGGCGCCGCGGAGGACTACTCGGGCGAGGGCACCGGCTCCGTCGAGGTGGAGATCCCCAAGGGCGCCGGCGGGTACGAGATCGGCAGGATCCTCAAGGACAGCGGTGTCATCAAGAGCGTGGACGCGTTCGTGTCCGCGCAGGAGAAGAACCCCGACGGCAAGACCATCCAGGACGGCAACTACGTCCTGAAAAAGGAGATGTCGGCGGCCAGCGTCGTCGAACTGATGCTCAGCCCGGGCAGCCGCAACAACCTGATCATCGCCGAGGGCCGGCGCAGCGTCCTGGTCTACGCCGAGATCGACCAGCGGCTGGATCTCCCTGCGGGCACCACGAAGGCGGTCGCGAGGAAAGAGGCGAAGAACCTCGGGCTGCCCGAGTGGGCGCTCAACCGCCCCAAGGTCAAGGACCCGCTGGAAGGATTCCTCTTCCCGGCCAGCTACTCGGCGGCCAAGGGCAACAAGCCCGAGGCCGTGCTCCGCAAGATGGTGGCCCGCGCCAACGCGGAGTACGAGAAGGCCGGTCTGGAGGACAAGGCGAAGAGCCTCGGGCTCGAGGGCCCGTGGGAGCTGCTGACGCTCGCCAGCCTGGTGCAGGTCGAGGGCAAGACGGACGACGACTTCCGCAAGATGTCCGAGGTCGTCTACAACCGCCTGAAGCCGACCAACACCGAGACCAACCAGGAACTGCAGTTCGACTCGGCCTTCAACTACCTCAAGGGCGAGAGCAATATCGACATCTCCGAGCAGGAGATCAACACCAACCCGGACCCCTACAACACGTACACCAACAAGGGGCTCACGCCGGGACCCATCAGCAACCCCGGCAACGCGGCGATCGCGGCGGCGCTGAATCCGACGAAGGACGGCTGGATGTACTTCGTCGCGACCGACGGCAAGGACAAGACGGAATTCGCCAAGACCCACGACGAGTTCCTGAAGCTCAAGGAAAAGTTCGATGCCCGCAACGACTGAGGCACGGCGTGCGGCGGTCCTCGGATCGCCCATCGCCCACTCGCTCTCCCCGGTGCTGCACCGTGCCGCGTACGCGGAGCTGGGCCTCACCCACTGGACGTACGACCGGTTCGAGGTGGACGAGGACGCGCTGCCGGACTTCGTGAAGGGGCTCGACAGCTCCTGGGCAGGCCTGTCGCTGACCATGCCGCTCAAGCGGGCGATCATCCCCTTGCTGGACGGCATGAGCGACACCGCCGCCTCCGTGGAGGCCGTCAACACGGTCGTCCTGACCGAGGACGGCCGGCGGCTCGGCGACAACACCGACATTCCCGGCATGATCGCCGCCCTGCGTGAGCGCGGCGTCGGCACGGTCGACTCCGCGGCCGTGCTGGGCGCCGGAGCGACGGCCTCTTCCGCCCTCGCCGCCCTCGCGCGTATCTGCACCGGACCCGTCACCGCGTACGTACGCAGCGCGGGCCGGGCGGCCGAGATGCGCGGCTGGGGCGAGCGGCTCGGGGTGGACGTCCGCATCGCCGACTGGGCGGAGGCCGACGCGGCACTCCGGGCGCCGCTCGTCGTCGCCACCACCCCGGCCGGCGCCACCGACGACCTCGTGGCGGAAGTGCCCGACCGGCCCGGCACCCTCTTCGACGTGCTCTACGAGCCGTGGCCGACCGCCCTGGCCGCCGGATGGTCGGCACGGGGCGGCGCGGTCGTCGGCGGCCTCGACCTCCTGGTGCACCAGGCGGTCCTCCAGGTCGAGCGGATGACGGGCCGCGCACCGGCTCCCCTCGCCGTGATGCGGGCCGCGGGCGAGCGGGCGCTGGAAGCCCGCTAGAAGCCGCAGGGCGCTCGAAGGCCGCTGGAGATGCCGTCCGGATCGAGGCCCGCCTCGCGGCGCCGTCCGGCCGTCCTTACCCGTGGTCGACGCGCCTGGCCGGGGCAAGGGCGCTGACACAGGCTGATACGCGGCGTCCGACTGCTGGACCGGCGGCCGGGTCCCACGTCCGGACATGGGAGGATCGTGGGTAGGCGGGCCAGGGCCGCGCTGCCCCAGTTGTCGCTGGGACGTGTCCCGGGCCGTGCCGTCGCAGGCCCAGGCGCGAGCAGGAGGAGCACCGTTGAGCAGGTTGCGTTGGCTGACGGCGGGGGAGTCGCACGGACCCGCACTGGTGGCGACGCTGGAGGGTCTTCCCGCCGGTGTGCCGATCACCACGGACATGGTGGCGGACCACCTTGCCCGTCGGCGTCTCGGCTACGGACGCGGTGCGCGGATGAAGTTCGAGCGCGACGAGGTGACCTTCCTCGGCGGCGTGCGCCACGGGCTGACGATGGGCTCGCCGGTCGCGGTCATGGTGGGCAACACCGAGTGGCCGAAGTGGGAGAAGGTCATGGCGGCCGACCCCGTCGACCCCGACGAGCTGGCCGCGCTCGCCCGTAACGCGCCGCTGACCCGGCCCCGCCCGGGCCACGCCGACCTGGCGGGCATGCAGAAGTACGCCCTGGACGAGGCCCGTCCGATCCTGGAGCGCGCCAGCGCCCGGGAGACCGCCGCCCGCGTCGCGCTCGGCGCCGTCGCCCGCTCCTACCTCAAGGAGACGGCCGGTATCGAGATCGTCTCGCACGTGGTGGAGCTGGCCGCGGCCAAGGCTCCGTACGGCGTCGTCCCGACCCCGGCCGACGTGGAGAAGCTGGACGCCGACCCGGTCCGCTGCCTGGACGCGGACGCGTCGAAGGCGATGGTCGCGGAGATCGACCAGGCCCACAAGGACGGCGACACCCTCGGCGGCGTCGTCGAGGTGCTCGCTTACGACGTTCCGGTCGGCCTCGGCTCGCACGTCCACTGGGACCGGCGCCTCGACGCACGGCTCGCGGCCGCGCTCATGGGCATCCAGGCCATCAAGGGCGTCGAGGTCGGCGACGGCTTCGGCCTGGCCCGCGTACCGGGATCCAAGGCCCACGACGAGATCGTGCCCACCGCGGACGGGCTGCGTCGCTCCACGGGCCGCTCGGGCGGCACCGAGGGGGGCATGTCCACCGGTGAGCTGCTGCGGGTGCGCGCGGCCATGAAGCCGATCGCGACCGTCCCGCGTGCGCTGGCCACCGTCGACGTCGCCACCGGCGAGGTCGCGGCCGCCCACCACCAGCGCTCCGACGTCTGCGCCGTGCCCGCCGCGGGCATCGTCGCCGAGGCGATGGTGGCGCTGGTGCTCGCCGACGCGGTGGCGGAGAAGTTCGGCGGCGACAGCGTGAGCGAGACCCGCCGCAACGTGCGCTCCTACCTCGACAACCTGCACATCCGGTGAGCGCCCCGCTGATCGTCCTGGTCGGGCCCATGGGCTCCGGCAAGTCCACCGTCGGCGCGCTGCTCGCCGAGCAGCTGGGCGTGGCCTACCGGGACACCGACGCCGACATCGTCGCGTCCGAGGGACGGGAGATCTCGGACCTCTTCGTCGACGAGGGCGAGCCCTACTTCCGTGAACTGGAGCGCGCGGCCGTACGGGACGCGGTCGCCGCCCACACCGGCGTGCTCTCCCTCGGCGGCGGCGCCGTCCTCGACGACTCGACCCGCGAACTGCTCGCGGGCCTGCCCGTCGTCTACCTCTCGATGGAGGTGGAGGAGGCGGTCCGGCGCGTGGGCCTGAACCAGGCCCGGCCGCTCCTCGCCGTCAACCCCCGCAAGCAGTGGCGCGAGCTGATGGACGCCCGCCGTCATCTGTACACCGAGGTGGCCCGCGTGGTCGTGGCCACCGACGAACGCACCCCCGAAGAGGTCGCCGAGGCGGTCCTCGACGCTTTGGAGCTGAAGGACGTATGACCGATCAGTCCGTGACCCGAATCCAGGTCGGCGGTACGGAAGGCTCCGACCCGTACGAGGTCCTGGTGGGCCGTCAGCTGCTCGGTGAGCTCCCCGCGCTGATCGGGCGGGCGCAGCGCGTGGCCGTCCTGCACCCCGAGGCGCTCGCCGAGACGGGTGAGGCCATCCGCGAGGATCTGGCGTCCCAGGGCTACGAGGCCATCGCGATCCAGCTGCCGAACGCCGAGGAGTCCAAGACCGTCGAGGTCGCCGCGTACTGCTGGAAGGCCCTCGGGCAGACCGGCTTCACCCGCAGCGACGTCGTCATCGGTGTCGGCGGTGGCGCCACCACCGACCTCGCGGGCTTCGTCGCGGCGACCTGGCTGCGCGGGGTGCGCTGGATCGCGCTGCCGACCACGGTGCTCGGCATGGTCGACGCGGCGGTCGGCGGCAAGACCGGCATCAACACCGCCGAGGGCAAGAACCTCGTGGGTGCCTTCCACCCGCCGGCCGGCGTCCTGTGCGACCTGGCCGCGCTCGACTCGCTGCCGGTCAACGACTACGTCAGCGGCCTGGCGGAGATCATCAAGGCCGGCTTCATCGCCGACCCGGTGATCCTGGAGCTCATCGAGGCCGACCCGGAGGGCGCGCGCTCGCCCGCCGGACAGCATGCCGCCGAGCTCATCGAACGGTCGATCCGGGTCAAGGCCGAGGTCGTCTCCAACGACCTCAAGGAGTCGGGTCTGCGCGAGATCCTCAACTACGGCCACACCCTCGCCCACGCCATCGAGAAGAACGAGCGCTACAAGTGGCGCCACGGCGCCGCGGTCTCGGTCGGCATGGTCTTCGCCGCCGAACTGGGCCGGCTGGCCGGGCGGCTCGACGACGCGACCGCCGACCGTCACCGCGCGGTCCTCGAGTCCGTGGGACTGCCGCTGACCTACCGCGGCGACCAGTGGCCGAAGCTCCTGGAGACCATGAAGGTCGACAAGAAGTCCCGCGGCAACCTGCTGCGCTTCATCGTCCTCGACGGTCTCGCCAAGCCGACCGTGCTGGAGGGTCCGGACCCGGCGGTGCTGCTCGCCGCGTACGGCGAGGTGTCCGCGTGACCCGCCGGGTGCTGGTGCTCAACGGGCCCAACCTCGGACGCCTCGGTTCCCGCGAGCCCGACGTCTACGGCGCCACGTCCTACGCCGGACTGGTGGAGGCCTGCCAGACGCTCGGCAAGGAACTCGGCTTCGACGTCGACGTGCGGGAGACGAACGACGAGGGCGAGATGATCCGCTGGCTGCACGAAGCGGCGGACGGTTCGATTCCGGTCGTTCTCAACCCCGGTGCCTTCACCCACTACTCGTACGGCATGCGGGACGCCGCGGCGCAGCGCACCGCCCCGCTGATCGAGGTGCACATCTCGAACCCCTACGCACGCGAGGCATTTCGGCACACAACGGTGGTGGCCGCCGTCGCCAGCGGTACGGTCGCGGGCTTCGGCATCGGCTCCTACCGGCTCGCTCTGCGCGCGCTGGCGGAGGAAATCGCGGGCTGAACAGGGCACTTCGGACCGGTTCCGGCCGTTCACCCAATGGCGGCCGGGACTTCGGGAACGTACTCCGGCGCCGCCGCGGGGTACGGTTCGGTAGCAACGGCGGCCGAGCTGCCGCCTGGTCAGCGACAGTCGCACGAGACGGAGTGGCACCGGATGCAGCACGCAGTGGGGGGTCCGCTGCCGCCCCACCGACCGGGGCACGGACCGGCCGGATGGACACACAGCGCCCAGCACCCCGGGCCGCCGCCGGGCCCTCCCCCCGGGCACCCGGTCGCACCGCCGCAGGGCCCGCCGCCCGCCGGTCAGGCTCCCCGCCGGCAGTCCGCACACCCCGGACCGCCGCCCCCGCACACCGGGCAGCCCTCGCAGGGCTGGACTGGACCGGGGCCCCAGCATCCCTCCGCGGCGCCGCCGTCCCGCGACACCACCGGGCACGTCCCGCTGCCGCCCGGCGGACCGGTTCCCATACCCGCGCCCCCGCAGAACGACAGCGGCACCGGCACGGCCACTCTCGCCGTCCTGCTGATCGGCCCCGCCGGAGCGGGCAAGACGACCGTGGCCCGCCACTGGGCCACCAGCCGGCGCGTGCCCACGGCGCACATCAGCCTGGACGACGTCCGCGAGTGGGTCTGCACGGGATTCGCCGACCCGCAGTCCGGGTGGAACGACAGCTCCGAGGCCCAGTACCGGCTCGCTCGCCGCACCTGTGGCTTCGCCGCCCGCAACTTCCTGGCCAACGGCATCTCCTGCATCCTCGACGACGCCGTCTTCCCCGACCGCCCGGTCGTCGGCCTCGGAGGCTGGAAGCGGCACGTCGGCCCCGGCCTGCTGCCCGTCGTGCTGCTCCCCGGCCTCGAGGTCGTGCTGGAGCGCAACGCCGAGCGGAGGGGGAACCGGCGGCTCTCCGACGAGGAGGTGGCGAGCATCCACGGCCGGATGGCCGGCTGGTACGGCTCGGGCCTGCCGATCATCGACAACTCCAAGTACGACGTGGAGACCACCGCCCGGGTCCTCGACGAGGTCCTCGCCCGCTCCATCGCGAGCCCGCCGGCCTGGTAACCGCCCGCCACGCGCCCCCGGTCGGACGCGCTGACCGGGCCGCCTCGCGTCCGCGCTCGTAGGCTCGGAGCATGTCAGAGGTGTATGGCGTCCGCCGCAGCCGGCTGCGCGACCGGTGCGCGGCCACCGGCAGCGACGGGGCCCTGGTCTCGCGTCCCGCGAACGTCCGCTATCTCGCGGGCGGAGCGCCTCCCGGGGCCGTTCTCCTGCTGGGCAGGGCCGAGGACGTCCTGCTCTGCCCCCGTGCGCTCACCGGCGATCCCGCCGACGGCCGCCCGGACGAACGGCTGCGGCTGACCGTCCTGCCCACCTCCGCGGGTGACCCCGCGGTCGCCGCCGCCGAGCTCGCCCGGACGGAGGGCGTCGAATCCCTCGCCGTCGAGGAGCACCACCTGACGGTCGTCCGCCATCGCGCGCTGCGCTCGGTGGCGCCCCGACTGCGCATCGCCGATCTGGGCCTCGCGGTCGAGCACCTGCGCATCGTCAAGGACGAGGAGGAGATCGCCTGTCTGCGCATCGCGGCGGAGATCACCGACCAGGCGCTGGGCGAACTGCTGGAATCGATCCTCGTGGGGCGCACCGAGCGGCATCTCGCCCTCGAACTGGAGCGGCGGCTCGTGGACCACGGTGCCGACGGTCCCGCCTTCGCCACCTCGGTCGCGACCGGCCCCAACTCCGGCCGTGGCGGTCACCGCCCCACCGACCGCAGGGTCGAGGAGGGTGATTTCCTCTCCGTCTGCGTCGGTGCCAATTACCGTGGGTACCGCTGCGAGATCGGCCGCACCTTCGTGATCGGCACCTCGCCCGCGGACTGGCAGATCGAGCTGTACGACGTCGTCTTCGCCGCTCAGCGGGCCGCTCGGGAGTCCCTCCTGCCCGGCGCCGCGTACCGCGAGGTCGACCAGGCGGCCCGGCAGATCCTCAACGCCGCGGGCCACGGAGAGGGCCTCGCACAGCTCACCGGGCACGGTGTGGGGCTCGAAATCGAGGAGGACCCGAGGCTGGGCCCTGCGGCCATGGGTAAACTGGACGCTTGTGTGCCGGTCACCGTCGAACCGGGGGTCCACGTCCCCGGCCGGGGAGGTGTCCGGATCGATGACACGCTCGTCGTGCGCCAGGAGGCGGACGGCGGACCCGAGCTACTCACCATCACGACCAAGGAACTGCTCGCGCTCTAGCCTCGCGGCGGCGCGTTTCCTCGGTCGTCCACCAGCGTCAGTCCAGGAGATTCCGCAACCGTGGCTTCCACGAACGACCTCAAGAACGGCATGGTGCTCAAGCTCGACGGAGGCCAGCTCTGGTCCGTCGTCGAGTTCCAGCACGTCAAGCCCGGCAAGGGCCCTGCCTTCGTGCGCACCAAGCTCAAGAACGTGCTCTCCGGCAAGGTCGTCGACAAGACGTTCAACGCCGGCGTGAAGGTCGAGACGGCCACCGTCGACCGCCGCGACATGCAGTTCTCGTACATGGACGGCGAGTACTTCGTGTTCATGGACATGCAGACCTACGACCAGCTCATGGTCGACCGCAAGGCTGTCGGCGATTCCGCCAACTACCTGATCGAGGGCTTCACGGCCAGCGTCGCCCAGCACGAGGGCGAGGTGCTCTACGTCGAGCTGCCCGCCGCCGTCGAGCTGGTCATCCAGGAGACCGAGCCGGGCGTCCAGGGCGACCGTTCCACCGGCGGCACCAAGCCCGCCACCCTCGAGACGGGCTTCACCATCCAGGTCCCGCTCTTCATCACCACCGGTGAGAAGATCAAGGTCGACACCCGTTCCGGCGACTACCTCGGCCGGGTGAACAGCTAACCGTGGCTGCTCGCAACAAGGCCCGTAAGCGCGCCTTCCAGATCCTCTTCGAGGCCGACCAGCGCGGGGCGTCCGTGCAGACGGTCCTCGCGGACTGGGTCCGGCACGCACGGTCCGACGACCGGCAGCCGCCCGTCGGTGAGTACACCATGGACCTGGTCGAGGGGTACGCGGAGTACGCGGACCGGATCGACGACCTCATCGCCACGTACGCCGTCGGCTGGACGATCGACCGCATGCCGGTCGTCGACCGGAACATCCTGCGGCTCGGTGCGTACGAGCTGGTGTGGGTGGACGAGACCCCGGACGCGGTGGTGATCGACGAGGCGGTGCAGCTCGCCAAGGAGTTCTCCACCGATGAGTCGCCTGCGTTCGTGAACGGCCTGCTGGGCCGCTTCAAGGACCTCAAGCCGAGCCTGCGGCGCTCCTAGGCCGTGCCCCGGTAGGCGGGACGGTTTCACCGGGCCCGGGACGGAAGACGTACGGTCTTCCGTCCCGGGCCCGGTGCGTGTCCGGGCTGTCCGTGTCCGGGCTGTCCGTGCCCGCTGTCGCCGTACCCGCCCTCCCGGCGCGTCGAGACCGCAGCCGAACGGGTGTCCTGACGGGGCGACAGCAGCCTGCCGCAGCCCAAGCGTTGGCCAAAGCTCGGGGCCGGTCCGGGCCGCCCGGCACTCCGGGACCGAGCCGGATCCGACGTTCGGTCGGCCCCGCGGACCGGGAGCGGAACGTCAAACCGGGAGCGCGGCGGGGGCCCGGGCCGGGCCCTGGAGAAAACGTCGGAGGGCGAACCCGCGTACGACGGGTTCGCCCTCCGATGTGACGTTTCTCCTGAAGTGGGATCAGCCCTCTTCGTGGGTCACGGCACGGCGTGCATCCGCGTCCAGGACGCCCCAGCTGATCAGCTGCTCGGTCAGGACCGACGGCGACTGGTCGTAGATGACCGCCAGCGTGCGCAGGTCGTCCTGGCGGATCGACAGCACCTTGCCGTTGTAGTCGCCGCGCTGGGACTGGATCGTCGCTGCGTAACGTTGCAGCGGGCCCGCCTTCTCCTGCGGGACGTGAGCAAGGCGCTCCAGATCCAGTACGAGCTTCGGCGGCGGCTCGGCGGCTCCGCCGGGCGTGGTGCCGGGAAGCAGTTCCTGGACGGGAACCCCGTAGAAGTCGGCCAGCTCGGCGAGGCGCTGCACGGTCACGGCGCGGTCGCCGCGCTCGTAGGACCCGACCACGACGGCCTTCCAGCGGCCCTGGGACTTCTCTTCCACGCCGTGGAGGGACAGCCCCTGCTGTGTGCGGATGGCGCGGAGCTTGGCCCCGAGCTGCTTTGCGTATTCGCTGGACATATAGCTCCCCGGACGAAGTCTGGTAACTCACTGTGAGGTTACGCAGCGTTACTTGGATGCGTCAAGCCGAATGGGGCCGGACCGGTTGTTGACAGGGGCCCGATCAACCGTCCCGCAAGGCCCTGATACGGTGGGTGGCGCAAATCCGACGTCCTTTAAGGTCCGTCCCGTGAGGCGGAGAAGGAGGTCCGTTTCTTATGGACGCCAGCAGCTCCGATGTGGCACGCCCCGTTCTCGAGGCGCCCGACATCGCGCGGGTTCTGACCCGCATCGCCCACGAGATCGTCGAACGCGCCAAGGGCGCCGACGACGTGGTTCTTCTGGGCATTCCGACCCGTGGTGTGTTCCTCGCCCGCCGGCTCGCCGACAAGCTTGAGGAGATCACCGGCCGCACGATGCCGGTCGGCTCGCTCGACATCACCATGTACCGCGACGACCTGCGGATGCGGCCCGCCCGCACGCTGGCTCGCACCGACATCCCCGGTGACGGGGTGGACGGCCGTCTCGTCGTCCTCGTCGACGACGTGCTCTTCTCCGGCCGCACCATCCGCGCCGCCCTCGACGCGCTCGGCGACATCGGCCGCCCGCGCGCCGTGCAGCTGGCGGTCCTGGTCGACCGCGGCCACCGCGAGCTGCCCATTCGCGCCGACTACGTCGGCAAGAACCTCCCCACGTCGTTGCGGGAGACGGTCAAGGTCCTGCTCGCCGAGGAGGACGGTCGCGACACCGTGCTCCTCGGTGTCCGCGAGGCCGCCCCGGCCGGCGAGCAGTAGCGCTTCCTCCGTACGGCCCAGGTGCCGTACGGAAGCCTCCGCACGCCCGCAAGTCCACCGTGCCCCGCCCGGGTCACCCCGCCGGCACACCGACCGCCACACACCGGAGCACACCCAGATGAAGCGCCACCTCATCTCGGCCGCCGACCTCACCCGTGACGACGCCGTCCTGATCCTCGACACCGCCGAGGAGATGGCCCGGGTCGCGGACCGGCCGATCAAGAAGCTGCCCACCCTGCGCGGACGCACCGTCGTCAATCTCTTCTTCGAGGACTCGACCCGCACCCGGATCTCCTTCGAGGCCGCCGCCAAGCGGCTCTCCGCCGACGTCATCAACTTCTCCGCCAAGGGGTCGTCGGTCTCCAAGGGCGAATCGCTCAAGGACACCGCCCTGACCCTGGAGGCGATGGGCGCCGACGCCGTCGTCATCCGCCACCACGCCTCCGGCGCCCCCTACCGGCTGGCGAACTCCGGCTGGATCGACGGAGCCGTCGTCAACGCGGGCGACGGAACGCACGAGCACCCCACCCAGGCCCTCCTGGACGCCTTCACGATGCGCCGCCGCCTCGTCGGGCGCGACGCCGGGCTCGGCCGCGACCTGGCAGGGCGCCGCATCACCGTCGTCGGTGACGTGCTGCACAGCCGCGTCGCCCGCTCCAACGTCCTGCTGCTGAACACCCTGGGCGCCGAGGTCACCCTGGTCGCCCCGCCGACGCTCGTCCCGATCGGCGTCGAGAACTGGCCGTGCCAGGTGTCGTACAGCCTCGACGAGGTGCTGCCCAAGTCCGACGCCGTGATGATGCTGCGGGTGCAGCGCGAGCGGATGAACGCCGCGTTCTTCCCCACCGAGCGCGAGTACTCGCGCCGCTACGGCCTGGACGGCGACCGCATGGCGCGGATGCCGGAGCACGCCATCGTCATGCACCCCGGCCCGATGAACCGCGGCATGGAGATCACCGCCGAGGTCGCCGACTCCGACCGCTGCACCGCCGTCGAGCAGGTCGCCAACGGCGTCTCGATCCGGATGGCCGTCCTGTACCTCCTGCTGGGCGGCAACGAGCCCGCCGTCAGCCCCGCCCACGCCCGTACCGAGGAGAGCAAGTAACCATGAGCAAGATCCTTATCCGTGGCGCGAAGGTGCTGGGCGGCGAGCCGCAGGACGTCCTGATCGACGGCGAGACCATCGCGGCCGTCGGCGCCGGCCTGAGCGCCGACGGCGCGACCGTGATCGAGGCCGAGGGCAGGATCCTGCTGCCGGGTCTCGTCGACCTGCACACCCATCTGCGCGAGCCCGGCCGTGAGGACTCCGAGACCGTTCTGACCGGTACCAAGGCCGCCGCCGTCGGCGGCTTCACCGCCGTCCACGCCATGGCCAACACCTTCCCCGTGGCCGACACCGCCGGCGTCGTCGAGCAGGTCTGGCGGCTCGGCAAGGAGTCCGGCTACTGCGACGTCCAGCCGGTCGGCGCCGTCACCGTGGGCCTGGAGGGCAAGCAGCTGGCGGAGCTCGGCGCGATGCACGACTCCGCCGCCGGCGTGAAGGTCTTCTCCGACGACGGCAAGTGCGTCGACGACGCGGTGATCATGCGCCGTGCGCTGGAGTACGTGAAGGCCTTCGACGGCGTCGTCGCCCAGCACGCGCAGGAGCCCCGCCTCACCGAGGGCGCCCAGATGAACGAGGGCATCGTCTCCGCCGAGCTCGGACTCGGCGGCTGGCCCGCCGTCGCCGAGGAGTCGATCATCGCCCGCGATGTCCTCCTCGCCGCCCACGTCGGCTCCCGGGTGCACATTTGCCACCTCTCGACCGCGGGCTCCGTGGAGATCGTCCGCTGGGCCAAGTCCAAGGGCTGGGACGTCACCGCCGAGGTCACCCCGCACCACCTGCTGCTCACCGACGACCTGGTGCGCACCTACAACCCCGTCTACAAGGTCAACCCGCCGCTGCGCACCGAGGCCGACGTGATGGCCCTGCGCGAGGCGCTCGCCGACGGCACCATCGACTGCGTCGCCACCGACCACGCCCCGCACCCGCACGAGGACAAGGACTGTGAGTGGGGCGCGGCGGCCATGGGCATGGTCGGCCTGGAGACCGCGCTCTCCGTCGTCCAGGAGACGATGATCGAGACCGGCCTGACCGACTGGGCGGTTGTCGCCGACCGGATGTCC
Source organism: Streptomyces sp. NPDC096193 (assembly GCF_040302905.1). Classification (NCBI taxonomy): domain Bacteria; kingdom Bacillati; phylum Actinomycetota; class Actinomycetes; order Kitasatosporales; family Streptomycetaceae; genus Streptomyces; species Streptomyces sp. NPDC096193. The sequence goes on from NZ_JBEOSJ010000020.1 coordinate 22,787, forward strand.
TTCCGGCCCGCGAAGATCGGCCGTCTGCAGGGCCACGGACGCCCCGTCTCGGCAGGTGAGCCCGCGAACCTCACGCTCGTCGATCCGGCATACCGTGGACCGGTGGACCCCACGGGCTTCGCGTCCCGCAGCCGCAACACGCCGTACGAGGGCCGTGAGCTGCCGGGACGCGTCACCCACACCTTCCTGCGGGGCCGCGCCACGGTCGTCGACGGGAAGCTCGCGTGACAACTCATCTCCACACCGCCGCCGCGAAGCAGTCCGCGGAGGTCACCGACTGGGCGGCCCGCGCGGGCTGGGTCGTCGGGCTGCTGCTCTTCATCGCCTTCGTCTACTGGCTGATGCGCCAGGGCTGGAAGTGGCGGGGCACCCTGCAGTCCGGTCTGCCGGAGCTCCCCACCGCGCCGGACGCGCCCGGAGAGGCGAAGCTGACCATGACGGGCCGCTACCACGGCTCGACCACGGCCGGTCAGTGGCTCGACCGCATCGTGGCGCATGGTCTGGGCGCCCGCAGCCGCGTGGAGCTCACCCTGACCGACGCGGGACTGGATGTCGTACGCCCCGGCGCCGCCGACTTCTTCGTCCCCGCGGCACAGCTGCGCGAGGCACGGCTCGACAAGGGGATCGCCGGGAAGGTGCTCACCGAGGGCGGGCTGCTGATCGTCACCTGGCAGCACGGCGAGACGCTCATCGACTCGGGCTTCCGCTCGGACCACGCGGCGGAGCACACCGCCTGGGTCGAGGCCGTCAACTCCATGAACACGCACATCACGACGGAAGGCACCGCACGATGACGACCTCCACCAGGGGAACCGCGAAGGTTCCCGCCGTACTCGTCCTGGAGGACGGCCGGATCTTCCGCGGCCGCGCCTACGGGGCCGTGGGGGAGACCTTCGGCGAGGCGGTGTTCAACACCGGTATGACCGGTTACCAGGAGACGCTGACCGACCCCTCGTACCACCGCCAGGTCGTCGTGATGACCGCCCCGCACGTCGGCAACACCGGCGTCAACGACGAGGACGACGAGTCCCGCAAGATCTGGGTCGCCGGATACGTCGTCCGCGACCCCGCCCGGGTCCGCTCCAACTGGCGCTCGCGTCGCACCCTCGACGACGAGCTCGCCGCCCAGGGCATCGTCGGCATCAGCGACATCGACACCCGCGCCCTCACCCGCCATCTGCGCGAGCGCGGCGCGATGCGCGTCGGCATCTTCTCCGGGGAGGGCCTCGCCGACGACGGGACGCTGCTCACCCGTGTCCGGCAGGCCCCCGAGATGACCGGCGCCGACCTGTCCGCCCAGGTGGCCACCACCGACGCGTACGTCGTCCCCGCCATCGGCACCAAGCGCTTCACCGTGGTCGCTCTCGACCTCGGCATCAAGGGCATGACCCCGCACCGGATGGCCGAGCGCGGCATCGAGGTGCACGTCCTGCCCGCCACGGCCACGGTCGACGAGGTGTACGCGGTCCGCCCCGACGGCGTCTTCCTCTCCAACGGCCCCGGCGACCCCGCCACCGCCGACCTGACCGTCGTCAAGGCGGTCCTGGAGCGCAGCACCCCGCTGTTCGGCATCTGCTTCGGCAACCAGCTCCTCGGCCGCTCGCTCGGCTTCGGCACCTACAAACTGAAGTACGGCCACCGCGGCATCAACCAGCCCGTCCAGGACCGCTCCACGGGCAAGGTCGAGGTCACCGCGCACAACCACGGCTTCGCCGTCGACGCCCCGCTCGACCAGATCTCCGAGACGCCCTACGGGCGCGCCGAGGTCTCCCACGTCTGTCTCAACGACAACGTGGTGGAGGGCCTGCGGCTGCTCGACCGGCCGGCATTCAGCGTCCAGTACCACCCCGAGGCGGCCGCGGGTCCGCACGACGCCGCGTACCTCTTCGACCGCTTCGTATCCCTGATGGAGGGCCAGCGTGCCTAAGCGCTCCGACATCCAGTCCGTTCTGGTCATCGGCTCCGGCCCGATCGTCATCGGCCAGGCCGCGGAGTTCGACTACTCCGGCACCCAGGCCTGCCGCGTCCTCAAGTCCGAGGGCCTGCGCGTCATCCTGGTGAACTCCAACCCGGCGACGATCATGACCGACCCGGAGATCGCCGACGCCACCTACGTCGAGCCCATCACCCCCGAGTTCGTCGAGAAGATCATCGCCAAGGAGCGGCCCGACGCGCTGCTGCCCACCCTCGGCGGTCAGACCGCGCTCAACACCGCGATCTCCATGCACGAGCAGGGAGTGTTGGAGAAGTACGGCGTCGAGCTGATCGGCGCCAACGTCGAGGCGATCAACAAGGGCGAGGACCGTGACCTCTTCAAGGAGGTCGTCGAGGCCGTCCGGGGGAAGATCGGCCACGGCGAGTCCGCCCGCTCCGTCATCTGCCACTCCATGGACGACGTGATCAAGGGCGTCGACATCCTCGGCGGCTACCCCGTCGTCGTCCGCCCCTCCTTCACCATGGGCGGCGCGGGCTCCGGCTTCGCCCACGACGAGGGCGAGCTGCGCCGTATCGCCGGCCAGGGACTGACGCTCTCGCCGACCACCGAGGTGCTCCTGGAGGAGTCCATCCTCGGCTGGAAGGAGTACGAGCTGGAGCTGATGCGCGACAAGAACGACAACGTCGTGGTCGTGTGCTCCATCGAGAACTTCGACCCCATGGGCGTGCACACCGGTGACTCGATCACCGTCGCACCCGCGATGACCCTCACCGACCGCGAGTACCAGCGGCTTCGCGACATCGGCATCGCGATCATCCGCGAGGTGGGCGTCGACACCGGCGGCTGCAACATCCAGTTCGCCGTCAACCCCGACGACGGCCGGATCATCGTCATCGAGATGAACCCCCGGGTCTCGCGGTCATCGGCGCTGGCGTCGAAGGCGACCGGTTTCCCCATCGCCAAAATCGCGGCCCGGCTCGCCGTCGGCTACACCCTCGACGAGATCCCGAACGACATCACCGAGAAGACCCCGGCGTCCTTCGAGCCCACGCTCGACTACGTCGTCGTGAAGGTGCCCCGCTTCGCCTTCGAGAAGTTCCCCTCCGCCGACGCCACCCTGACCACCACCATGAAGTCGGTGGGCGAGGCCATGGCCATCGGACGGAACTTCACCGAGGCCCTGCAGAAGGCCCTGCGGTCCCTGGAGAAGAAGGGCTCGCAGTTCGCCTTCACCGGCGAGCCCGGTGACAAGGACGAGCTGCTGCGCGTCGCCGCAACCCCGACCGACGGCCGCATCAACACCGTCATGCAGACGATCCGCGCGGGTGCCACCCCCGAGGAGGTCTTCGAGGCGACGAAGATCGACCCGTGGTTCGTCGACCAGCTGTTCCTGATCAAGGAGCACGCCGACGAGCTGGCCGCCGCGGACAAGCTCGGCCCGGAGCTCCTCACCGAGGCCAAGCGGCACGGCTTCTCCGACGCCCAGATCGCGGAGATCCGCGGCCTGCGCGAGGACGTCGTGCGCGAGGTCCGGCACGCGCTGGGCGTCCGCCCGGTCTACAAGACCGTCGACACCTGCGCCGCCGAGTTCGCCGCGAAGACCCCGTACTTCTACTCCTCGTACGACGAGGAGACCGAGGTCGCCCCGCGCGAGAAGCCCGCCGTGATCATCCTCGGCTCCGGTCCGAACCGCATCGGCCAGGGCATCGAGTTCGACTACTCCTGCGTCCACGCCTCCTTCGCGCTCAGCGAGGCCGGCTACGAGACCGTGATGGTCAACTGCAACCCCGAGACGGTCTCCACCGACTACGACACCTCCGACCGGCTCTACTTCGAGCCGCTCACCCTGGAGGACGTATTGGAGATCGTGCACGCCGAGACGCTCGCCGGCCCCATCGCGGGCGTCGTCGTCCAGCTCGGCGGCCAGACCCCGCTGGGCTTGGCCCAGGCGCTCAAGGACAACGGCGTGCCCGTCGTCGGCACCTCACCGGAGGCGATCCACGCCGCCGAGGACCGCGGCGCCTTCGGTCGCGTCCTGAAGGAGGCCGGCCTCCCCGCGCCCAAGCACGGCACCGCGACCACCTTCGCCGAGGCCAAGGCCATCGCCGACGAGATCGGCTACCCGGTCCTGGTGCGCCCGTCATACGTGCTCGGCGGCCGTGGCATGGAGATCGTGTACGAGGAGAGCCGCCTCGAGACGTACATCGCCGAGTCCACCGAGATCAGCCCCACCCGGCCGGTCCTGGTCGACCGCTTCCTCGACGACGCCATCGAGATCGACGTCGACGCCCTCTACGACGGCACCGAGCTCTACCTCGGCGGCGTCATGGAACACATCGAGGAGGCCGGTATCCACTCCGGCGACTCGGCGTGCGCGCTGCCCCCGATCACGCTCGGCGGCTTCGACATCAAGCGGCTGCGCGCCTCGACCGAGGCGATCGCCCGGGGCGTCGGCGTACGCGGACTGATCAACATCCAGTTCGCCCTGGCCGGCGACATCCTGTACGTCCTGGAGGCCAACCCGCGCGCCTCCCGCACCGTCCCCTTCACCTCGAAGGCGACCGCGGTGCCGCTGGCGAAGGCCGCGGCCCGTATCTCGCTGGGCGCGACCATCGCCGAACTGCGCGGCGAGGGCCTGCTCCCGGCCCGCGGCGACGGTGGCACGCTCCCCATGGACGCGCCGATCTCGGTCAAGGAGGCCGTGATGCCCTGGTCGCGCTTCCGCGACATCCACGGCCGCGGCGTCGACACCGTCCTCGGCCCGGAGATGCGCTCCACCGGCGAGGTCATGGGCATCGACACCGTCTTCGGCACGGCCTACGCCAAGTCGCAGGCCGGTGCGTACGGTCCGCTGCCCACCAAGGGCCGCGCGTTCATCTCCGTCGCCAACCGCGACAAGCGGTCGATGATCTTCCCGGCCCGTGAGCTCGTCGCGCACGGATTCGAGCTGCTGGCCACCTCCGGCACGGCCGAGGTGCTCAAGCGCAACGGCATCAACGCCACGATCGTGCGCAAGCACTCCGAGGGCGAGGGGGTGAACGGCGAGAAGACCATCGTCCAGCTGATCCACGACGGACAGGTCGACCTCATCGTCAACACGCCCTACGGCACGGGCGGCCGTCTCGACGGCTACGACATCCGGACGGCAGCGGTGGCGCGCAGCGTGCCGTGTCTGACGACGGTCCAGGCGCTCGCCGCCGCCGTCCAGGGCATCGACGCGCTCAACCGCGGCGACGTGGGCGTCCGTTCCCTCCAGGAACACGCCGAGCATCTGATCGCGGCCCGCGACTAGCCACCCACGAGGGGGACACCAGACGGTGTCCCCCTCTTCATGAGGCCCCCGAGGACATCACCATGTACACGTTCTTCTTCCGTCTCGTCTTCCGGCGGATGGACCCGGAGCAGGCGCACCACCTGGCCTTCCGCTGGATCCGGCTGGCAGCCCGCGTCCCCGTCCTGCGGACCTTCGTCGCCGCCGTGCTCGCGCCGCGCTACCAGGAGCTGCGCACCGAGGCGCTCGGACTGCGCATGCACGGCCCGTTCGGGCTCGCGGCGGGGTTCGACAAGAACGCCGTCGCCATCGACGGCATGTCGATGCTCGGCTTCGACCACATCGAGATCGGCACGGTCACGGCCCTGGCCCAGCCGGGCAACCCCGCAAAGCGCCTGTTCCGGCTCGTACCGGACCGCGCCCTGATCAACCGGATGGGGTTCAACAACGAGGGCTCGGCCGCCGTCGCCGAACGGCTCGCCGCGCGGAAGGCCGTCTTCCGGACCACCGTGGGCGTCAACATCGGCAAGACCAAGGCCGTCCCCGAGGAGGAGGCCGTCGGCGACTACGTGACGTCCACCGAGCGCCTGGCCCGGCACGCCGACTACCTCGTCGTGAACGTCTCCTCGCCGAACACCCCCGGCCTGCGCAATCTCCAGGCCACCGAGTCGCTGCGCCCGCTGCTGACCGCCGTGCGCGAGGCCGCCGACCGCACCGTCACCGACCGCCGCGTCCCGCTGCTCGTCAAGATCGCACCGGATCTTGCGGACGAGGACGTCGACGCCGTGGCCGACCTCGCGGTGGAACTCGGCCTCGACGGCATCATCGCCACCAACACCACCATCGCCCGCGAGGGCCTCGGGCTCACCTCCGACCCTGCCCTGGTCAAGGAGACCGGCGGACTGTCCGGGGCTCCGGTCAAGGCGCGCTCGCTGGAGGTGCTGCGACGGCTGTACGCGCGCGTCGGCGACCGGATCACCCTGGTCGGAGTCGGCGGCATCGAGAACGCCGAGGACGCCTGGCAGCGCATCCTCGCCGGTGCCACGCTCGTCCAGGGCTACAGCGCCTTCATCTACGAGGGCCCGCTGTGGAGCCGCGCGATCCACAAGGGCCTGGCCGCCCGCCTGGCCACCAGCCCCTACGCCACCCTCGCCGAGGCCGTCGGCGCCGACACCCGAAAGGCGAACGCATGAGCCCTCTGGAACCCTTCGGTACCCGGCTGCGGACCGCGATGGACGAGCGCGGTCCGCTGTGCGTCGGCATCGACCCGCATGCGTCGCTGCTGAGCGAGTGGGGACTCGGCGACGACATCGCGGGCCTGGAGCGCTTCACCCGCACGGTCGTCGAGGCGCTGGGCGAGCACGTCGCCGTCTTCAAGCCGCAGAGCGCCTTCTTCGAGCGCTTCGGCTCCCGGGGCATCGCCGTTCTGGAACGCGCGGTGGTGGATCTGCGCTCTGCAGGCGCGCTGGTCGTGATGGACGCCAAGCGCGGCGACATCGGCTCCACCATGGCCGCGTACGCGGAGACCTTCCTGCGCAAGGACGCGCCCCTGTTCTCCGACGCGCTGACCGTGTCCCCGTATCTCGGCTACGGCTCACTGAAGCCGGCCGTCGATCTCGCCCGGGAGAGCGGGACCGGACTGTTCGTCCTCGCCCTCACGTCCAACCCGGAGGGCGCGGAGGTCCAGCGCGCGGTGCGCGAGGACGGCCGCAGCATCGGCGCGACGATGCTCGCCCACCTGGCAGCCGAGAACGCCGGGCAGAGCCCGATGGGGTCGTTCGGGGCGGTGGTGGGCGCGACGCTCGGCGATCTGTCGTCGTTCGACCTCGCGGTCAACGGTCCGCTGCTGGCCCCCGGGATCGGCGCCCAGGGAGCGACGGCCGCCGATCTGCCGAAGGTCTTCGGCGCCGCGGTGCGCAATGTCGTGCCCAACGTGAGCCGGGGCGTGCTGCGGCACGGACCCGACCCCGCGGCGCTGCGCGCGTCGGCCGAACGCTTCGCGGACGAGGTCCGTTCGGCGGTTTCGGGGGTTTAGAACCGCTCCGGCGCGTCGACCTGCGGCCTCGTCGCAACTCCGTCCGCGGCTTGTTGACCGAGTCTTTGGCCGAAATCAGGGGTGATATGTCCGAAAAGTCCTGGTCGATCGATGCTGACCAGGACTTTTCCGCTGTTCTCGCTGACTGGAGCGGTGATGGCCGCTAGTCTCCGTCGAAGAGCGAACGTGCAGTGCGCTGCTCGTTGCTCGCCTGGTGTGGGGCGACTAGGTTCCTCACCGGTCCGTATCCGACAGTTCGACATCCGAGGTGACGTAGGCGTGGCTCTTCCGCCCCTTACCCCTGAACAGCGCGCAGCCGCGCTCGAAAAGGCCGCCGCGGCTCGCCGGGAGCGGGCCGAGGTCAAAAATCGACTCAAGCACTCCGGCGCCTCCCTCCACGAGGTCATCAAGCAGGGCCAGGAGAACGACGTCATCGGCAAGATGAAGGTCTCCGCCCTGCTCGAGTCCCTGCCCGGCGTCGGCAAGGTCCGCGCCAAGCAGATCATGGAGCGGCTCGGCATCTCCGAGAGCCGCCGTGTGCGCGGTCTCGGCTCCAACCAGATCGCCTCTCTCGAGCGCGAGTTCGGCGGCGGTGCCGCCTGACGTTTCCGGGCACCCCCGGGAACCTGGATAATCGCTGCATGGCAGCAGAGGTACGTCCGCGGCTGACCGTGCTCTCCGGCCCCTCCGGGGTCGGTAAGAGCACGGTCGTCGCGCATATGCGCAAGGTCCACCCCGAGGTCTGGCTCTCGGTGTCGGCGACCACCAGAAAGCCGCGCCCCGGCGAGCGTCACGGCGTTCAGTATTTCTTCGTCTCCGACGAGGAATTCGACAAGCTGATCGCCAACGGTGAGCTGCTCGAATGGGCCGAGTTCGCGGGCAACCGCTACGGCACGCCGCGCCATGCCGTGCACGACCGCCTGGAGGCGGGCGAGCCCGTGCTGCTGGAGATCGACCTCCAGGGTGCCAGGCAGGTGAAGGAGTCCATGCCGGACTCCCAGCTGGTCTTTCTCGCCCCGCCCAGCTGGGACGAGCTGGTCCGCCGTCTCACCGGCCGCGGTACGGAGTCGACCGAGGTGATCGAGCGCCGGCTGACGGTCGCGAAGGTCGAGCTGGCCGCCGAGTCGGAGTTCGACACCACACTGGTCAACACCTCCGTCGAAGACGTCTCGCGCGAGCTGCTAGCCTTGATGGCGGTGTCTTCTTCGGATTCCGGGGAGTGAGTTCCGGATCCCAGCACCGTTTTCGCTTTTTCCCATCTGTCGGAAGGTAGAGCGTGTCCTCTTCCATTTCCACGCCCGAGGGCATCATCAACCCGCCGATCGACGAGCTGCTCGAGGCCACGGACTCGAAGTACAGCCTCGTGATCTACGCGGCCAAGCGCGCGCGTCAGATCAACGCGTACTACTCGCAGCTCGGCGAAGGCCTGCTCGAGTACGTCGGTCCGCTCGTTGACACCCACGTCCACGAGAAGCCGCTCTCGATCGCCCTGCGCGAGATCAACGCGGGTCTGCTGACCTCCGAGGCCATTGAGGGTCCGGCCCAGTAAGGCGTAGCGGTACTTTCATCACAGGCCCGGCGGAACATCCGCCGGGCCTGTGGTGTGTCATGGGAGGGAAGCGAGCCGAGTGCGGGGAGACACAGTGGACAAGCCGAAGGTCGTTCTTGGGGTCAGCGGTGGCATCGCCGCGTACAAGGCGTGCGAGCTGCTGCGGAGGCTGACCGAATCCGGCCACGACGTGCGCGTGGTGCCGACCGCGTCCGCACTGCACTTCGTCGGCGCGGCGACCTGGTCGGCGCTGTCCGGTCACCCCGTCTCGACCGAGGTCTGGTCCGACGTCCACGAGGTCCCGCACGTCCGCATCGGCCAGGGAGCCGACCTCGTCGTGGTGGCGCCCGCGACCGCCGACATGCTGGCCAAGGCCGCGCACGGGATCGCCGACGACCTCCTCACCAACACCCTGCTCACCGCCCGCTGTCCTGTGGTCTTCGCCCCCGCCATGCACACGGAGATGTGGGAGCACCCGGCGACCCAGGAGAACGTGGCGACGCTCCGGCGCCGCGGCGCCGTGGTCGTCGAGCCCGCGGTGGGCCGGCTCACCGGCGTCGACACCGGCAAGGGCCGGCTGCCCGATCCGGGCGAGATCTTCGAGGTGTGCCGCCGGGTTCTCGCCCGCGGCGCGGCCGAGCCGGACCTGGCCGGGCACCATGTCGTCGTCAGCGCCGGCGGCACGCGCGAGCCGCTCGACCCGGTGCGGTACCTGGGCAACCGCTCCTCCGGCAAGCAGGGGTACGCCCTCGCCCGTACGGCCGCGGCCCGTGGTGCCCGGGTCACGCTCATCGAGGCCAACACCGGTATGCCCGACCCCGCGGGATGCGACGTCGTCCACGTCGGCACGGCCGTGCAGCTGCGGGAGGCCGTGCTCAAGGCTGCGGCGGACGCCGACGCGGTCGTGATGGCCGCCGCGGTGGCCGATTTCCGGCCGGCCGCCTACGCCTCCGGGAAGATCAAGAAGAAGGACGGGCAGGAGCCCGCGCCCGTCGCACTGGTCCGCAACCCCGACATCCTCGCCGAGATCAGCCACGAACGGGCCCGGGCCGATCAGGTGATCGTCGGCTTCGCGGCCGAGACCGACGACGTCCTCGCCAACGGCCGCGACAAGCTCCGCCGCAAGGGCTGCGACCTGCTCGTGGTCAACGAGGTCGGCGAGCGCAAGACCTTCGGCTCGGAGGAGAACGAGGCGGTGGTCCTCACCGCGGACGGCGGCGAGACACCCGTGCCGTACGGGCCCAAGGAGGCCCTCGCGGACATCGTCTGGGACCTGGTGGCCCCCAGGCTCGGGTGAATTCTTGATGGCGGATCGGCAGCTGGGCGAAAATCGGCCAAACCAGGCGTACCGGCGGTGAAATCCGGCCCTCCTGCCCTTCCGGCACCCCTCCGCCGCAGGTGAGAGTGGTCCCATCGGACTCCCACGGAGCGAGACAGGTGGACTGCCGGAGGAGGTCGACGGATAAACTGCCCATGGAACGTCGCGGGGCGCAGCCCCCTGCCGGTCCGCCAATGATCAGCCAGCAGCCGCTGCAACCCCAGGGAGCGATGTGTCCCGCCGCCTCTTCACCTCGGAGTCCGTGACCGAGGGTCACCCCGACAAGATCGCTGACCAGATCAGCGACACCATCCTCGACGCACTGCTGCGCGAGGACCCGACGTCCCGCGTCGCCGTGGAGACCCTGATCACCACCGGCCTGGTGCACGTCGCCGGCGAGGTGACCACCAAGGCCTACGCCGACATCCCCACGCTGGTGCGCAACAAGATCCTCGAGATCGGTTACGACTCCTCGAAGAAGGGCTTCGACGGCGCGTCCTGCGGAGTCTCGGTCTCCATCGGCGCGCAGTCGCCGGACATCGCGCAGGGCGTCGACACGGCGTACGAGAAGCGGGTCGAGGGTGCCGCCACGGGTGAGGAAGGAGACGAGCTCGACAAGCAGGGCGCCGGCGACCAGGGCCTGATGTTCGGCTACGCCTGCGACGAGACGCCCGAGCTCATGCCGCTGCCGATCCACCTGGCGCACCGGCTCTCCCGCCGTCTGTCCGAGGTCCGCAAGAACGGGACGATCCCGTACCTGCGCCCCGACGGAAAGACCCAGGTCACCATCGAGTACGACGGCGACAAGGCGGTCCGTCTGGACACCGTCGTCGTCTCCTCGCAGCACGCGTCGGACATCGACCTGGACTCGCTGCTCGCTCCCGACATCCGGGAGTTCGTGGTCGAGCACGTGCTGAAGCAGCTCGTCGAGGACGGCATCAAGCTCGACACCGACGGCTACCGCCTGCTGGTCAACCCGACCGGCCGCTTCGAGATCGGCGGCCCGATGGGCGACGCCGGCCTCACCGGTCGCAAGATCATCATCGACACCTACGGCGGCATGGCCCGCCACGGCGGAGGTGCCTTCTCCGGCAAGGACCCGTCCAAGGTCGACCGCTCGGCCGCCTACGCGATGCGCTGGGTCGCGAAGAACGTCGTGGCCGCCGGCCTCGCCGCCCGCTGCGAGGTCCAGGTCGCGTACGCGATCGGCAAGGCCGAGCCCGTCGGACTCTTCGTCGAGACCTTCGGCACCTCGACCGTCGACGTCGAGAAGATCGAGCAGTCCATCGCGGAGGTATTCGACCTCCGTCCGGCCGCGATCATCCGCGACCTGGAGCTGCTGCGACCGATCTACGCGCAGACGGCCGCGTACGGCCACTTCGGCCGCGAGCTCGCGGACTTCACCTGGGAGCGCACGGACCGTGTGGACGCGCTGCGTACGGCGGCGGGCCTGTAGCCCTCGTATCTCCCGTACGGCCCGAGGCCCGGCACCCCCTTCAGGGGGCGCCGGGCCTCGGCCGTGTGCCGGGCACGCAGCACGGCCCCGGCCCGCTGTCGGTGGCATCTGGTAGGAATTTGGCTGTGAGCAGCGACAACGAGCAGCCCGACGAGCCCGCCGCCGGTGGGCCGGAGCAGCTTGCGCTCATCCGGGAGACCGTCCGCAAGGCCAAGGTGCCCAAGGCCAAACCGCGGACCTGGCGGGGGGCCGCGCTCGCCCGGGAGCTGCCCGTGGCGCGGGTGATGGTCAACAAAGGCGTGCTGCACCTCGACCAGTACTTCGACTACCTCGTGCCCGAGGAGCTCGACGCCGACGCGCAGCCGGGGGTGCGGGTGCGGGTGCGCTTCGGCGCCGGGGCGCACCGGGTGCGCGACGGACGGCGCGAGGGCGGCGGTCTGATCGACGGCTTCCTGGTCGAGCGGCGTGCCGAGAGCGATTACGGCGGGGCGCTCGCCGCGCTCGCCTATGTCGTCTCGCCCGAGCCCGTGCTCGGCCCGCGGATGCTGGCCCTGGCGCGTGCGGTCGCCGACCGGTATGCGGGAAGCCTCGCGGACGTGCTCCAGCTCGCGATCCCGCCGAGGAACGGACGGGCGGAGTCCAAGCCGTCGCCCGAGCCGCTGCCCGCGCCGCCGGTCCCCGAGCCCGGCAGCTGGACGAGGTACGGCCGGGGGCCCGCGTTCCTGGAGGCGCTGGCGACGGGCGGGACGCCCCGGGCCGTGTGGACCGCGCTGCCCGGGCCCCGCTGGCCCGACGAGCTGGCACGCGCCGTCGCCGCCACCCTCGCCTCGGGCCGGGGCGCCCTGGTGGTCGTGCCGGACGGGCGGCGGGCGGCGCGGGTCGACGCCGCGCTCACCGAGCTGCTGGGTACCGGCCGGCATGCGCTGCTGACCGCCGAGTCCGGGCCCGAGAAGCGGTACCGCCAGTGGCTCGCCGTGCGCAGGGGCTCCGTGAAGGCCGTCGTCGGGACGCGGGCGGCGATGTTCGCCCCCGTGCAGGATCTCGGACTGGTCGCCGTCTGGGACGACGGGGACTCCAGCCACAGCGACGAGAACGCCCCCTTCCCGCACGTCCGTGAGGTGCTGGAACTCCGCGCCACCCACGAGGCCTGCGCGTTCCTGCTCGGCAGCACCAGCTGCACGGTGGAGGCCGCCCAGCTGGTGGAGAGCGGCTGGGCGCTGCCGCTGGCCGCCGACCGGGAGCAGGTGCGCGCCGCCGCGCCACTGGTCCGTACGGTCGGCGACCAGGACCTGGCACGGGACGAGGCCGCCCGGGCCGCGAGGCTGCCCAGCGTGGCCTGGCAGGCGGTGCGGGACGGGCTGAGGAGCGGCCCGGTGCTGGTGCAGGTGCCCCGGCGCGGCTATGCGCCCCGCCTCGCCTGCGAGCGATGCCGCACCCCGGCCCGGTGCCGGCACTGTTCGGGACCGCTCGAAGCACCGGACGCGCGCGATCTGACCTGCCGCTGGTGCGGGCGCGGTGCCACCGACTGGCACTGTGTGGCCTGCGGGGCCACGCGGCTGCGGGCGAGCGTCGTGGGCGCGCGGCGCACCGCCGAGGAACTCGGTCGGGCCTTCCCCGCGGTCCCGGTGCGCACCTCGGGACGCGACCATGTCCTGGACACCGTCCCGGCGCGGCCGGCGCTGGTCGTGAGCACCCCGGGTGCCGAGCCGGTCGCCGAGGGCGGATACGCGGCGGCGCTGTTGCTGGACGGCTGGGCGATGCTGGGGCGGCCCGATCTGCGCGCCGGCGAGGACGCGCTCAGACGCTGGATCGACGCGTCGTCCCTGGTGCGCGGCCAGAGCGAGGGCGGCACCGTGGTGGTTGTCGCCGAACCGACCCTGCGGCCCGTCCAGGCGCTCGTCCGCTGGGACCCCGTCGGCCATGCCCAGCGGGAACTCGCGGAGCGGGCCGAGCTCGGATTTCCGCCCGTGTCGCGGATGGCGGCCGTGGCCGGGAGGGCGGACGTCGTGGCCGCCTTCGTCGCCTCGGCCGAGCTCCCGCCCGACGTGGAGGTGCTGGGCCCGGTACCGCTGCCCGCCGCGGACCCGGGCAGGCCGCGGCGGCCGGGCAATCCGCCGGTGGGGGAGAGCTGGGAGCGGGCGTTGCTGCGCGTCCCGCCGGGCAGCGGGGCCGCGCTCGCGGCTGCCCTGAAGGCGGCTCAGGCCGCCCGGATGGCACGCGGGGGCGCGGACCAGGTCCGGATCAGAATCGACCCTCCGGACATCGGCTGAGGGCGTGCCCGGGCTGCGTGGCCCCCCTGCCGCCCGGGGCGTCCCGCCGCACCGCGGTGGTACGCGACGACAGACGGCTGCCCCCGTCCTCGCGGGCGGGGGCAGCAGCCGGGGCGGAGGGTCAGCCGTTGCGCGGGCCGGGGAAGGCGCTCGGGCGGGCCTCCTCCCGGAGGGATTGGCTGGTGGCCGTCGGCTGCGGCGGCATGGTGCGGGCGGCGGGCACCGCGGGCAGTCCCGGTGCCGGCATCCCCGGTGAGGGGATTCCCGGCGGCGGGAGTGTGCGCGTTGTGGTCTCCACGGCGTGGTCGCCGTCGACGGCCGCCTGCTGCGTGGCCCTGCGGGCGCCGTAACGGCGGTGGACGGCCTGCTTGGTGACCCCGAGCGCCGAACCGACCGCGTCCCACGAGAAGCCCAGCGAGCGGTCGAAGTCCACCGCCGCCGTCACCAGCGTCTCGACGCTGTCCCGCAGCTCCTGGGCGAGACGGACGGTGGGCGCCGGAGCCCTGCCGTAGACGACGAAGCCCGCGGAGGGGCCGGAGCGGCGGGGCCGGTAGACATTGCCCAGCTGTGCGGTGAGCGTGCGCAATGCGTCCACCTGCCGGCGGACCCGCTCGATGTCCCGCACCAACAGATGCAGACTTGCCCGGGCTTGGGCGTCGTGGGTTGCGTGGTCGGCCATTGGCAAGCCTCTCGAACCGGCGTTGAAAAGGGGGTGGGCCGCATCCTGGCGGCCCGTATCGGTCAATCTCTCTTGACCAACGCTCCAGCGGGCGATGTGGTCACGCCTCGGGGGCGTGGACGCATATGCGCGGGGCGCGCGGTGGTCCGTACGCCCCCTGCGCCACGGGCCCATAGACTGGTGTGCTGCTCGTCGACGCACGCGTCGCCGCCCCACCGCACCAGCCAGCCTGAGAGGCAGTCAGCCACCCATGAAGCTCGTCTTCGCAGGCACCCCCGAGGTCGCCGTACCCGCTCTGGACGCCCTGATCGCCTCCGGGCGGCACGAGGTGGCCGCCGTCGTCACCCGGCCGGACGCGCCCGCCGGACGCGGACGGCACCTGGTCGCCAGCCCGGTCGCGCAGCGGGCGGAAGAGGCCGGGATCGAGGTGCTCAAGCCGGCCAAGCCGCGGGACGAGGACTTCCTGGCCCGGCTGCGGGAGATCGCGCCCGACTGCTGCCCCGTCGTCGCGTACGGCGCGTTGCTGCCGAAGGTCGCCCTCGACGTGCCCGCACGTGGCTGGGTGAACCTCCACTTCTCGCTGCTCCCGGCCTGGCGCGGTGCCGCGCCGGTGCAGCACGCCCTGCTCGCCGGCGACGAAGTGACGGGCGCCGCCACCTTCCTGATCGAAGAGGGCCTCGACTCGGGCCCGGTCTACGGCGTGATCACCGAGCAGGTGCGGTCCACCGACACCAGCGGCGATCTGCTCACCCGGCTCGCGTTCGCCGGCGCCGGGCTGCTCTCGGCGACCATGGACGGCATCGAGGACGGCAGCCTGCACGCCGTGCCGCAGCCCGCCGAGGGCGTCTCGCTGGCGCCGAAGATCACCGTCGAGGACGCCCGCGTCGACTGGCGGGCCCCGGCGCTGCGGGTGGACCGCGTCGTCCGCGCCTGCACGCCCGCACCGGGCGCCTGGACGGAGTTCCGCGGCGAGCGGCTCAAGATCGTGAACGCGCATCCGGCCGCCGACCGCACGGACCTGGCGCCCGGTGAACTCGCGGCCGGCAAGAACAACGTCCACGTCGGCACCGGGTCCCACGCGGTCGAGCTGCTCTGGGTCCAGCCGCAGGGCAAGAAGCCGATGCGCGCAGCCGACTGGGCCCGCGGGGTGCGCATCGCCCCCGGTGAGCACGTCGGAGTCGCCGACGTAGGCTGAGGGGGTTGGACCCTTTCGATCGCGGAGCACCTTTGAACGAGCAGGCACGTCGCCGTACCCCCAAGCCCTACCGCCGCCCGAAGAAGGACCCGGTGCGGATCCTCGCCTTCGAGGCACTGCGGGCCGTCGACGAGCGTGACGCGTACGCCAACCTCGTCCTGCCGCCGCTGCTGAAGAAGGCCCGCGAGCAGGGCGACTTCGACGCGCGGGACGCAGCGCTGGCGACGGAGCTGGTGTACGGGACGCTGCGCCGGCAGGGCACGTACGACGCGATCATCGCCGGCTGCATCGACCGGCCGCTGCGTGAGGTCGATCCGCCGGTGCTCGATGTGCTGGCGCTCGGTGCCCACCAGCTGCTCGGCACCCGCATTCCGACGCACGCCGCGGTCTCGGCGAGCGTGGAGCTGGCGCGGGTGGTCCTCGGCGACGGGCGCGCCAAGTTCGTCAACGCCGTGCTGCGCAAGATCTCGCAGGACGACCTCGACACCTGGGTGGAACGGGTCGCCCCGCCCTACGACGATGACGCCGAGGATCATCTGGCCGTGGTGCACTCGCACCCGCGGTGGGTCGTCTCCGCTCTGTGGGACTCGCTGGGCGGTGGCCGCGCCGGCATCGAGGATCTGCTGGAGGCCGACAACGAGCGTCCCGAGGTGACCCTCGTCGCCCGGCCCGGCCGCTCCACGAAGGACGAGCTGCTGGCGGCGGTGGGCGAGGAGTCCGGGCTGCCGGGCCGCTGGTCCCCGTATGCCGTACGGATGGCGGAGGGCGGCGAGCCGGGCGCACTGGAGGCGGTACGCGAGGGCCGGGCGGGCGTGCAGGACGAGGGCAGCCAGCTCGTCGCCATCGCGCTGGCCGATGCGCCGCTGGAGGGCTCTGACGAGCGCTGGCTCGACGCCTGCGCCGGTCCCGGCGGCAAGGCGGCCCTGCTGGCGGCGCTCGCGGCGCAGCGCGGCGCCTCGCTCCTGGCCGCCGAGAAGCAGCCGCACCGCGCGCGCCTGGTGGAGCGGGCGCTGGCGGGCAACCCGGGCCCGTACCAGGTCGTCGCCGCCGACGGCACGCGCCCGCCGTGGCTGCCGGGCACGTTCGACCGGGTGCTCGTCGACGTCCCGTGCACAGGCCTCGGCGCCCTGCGCCGCCGCCCGGAGGCCCGCTGGCGCCGCCGCCCCGAGGACCTGGAGGGCTTCGCACCCCTCCAGCGCGCCCTGCTGCGCGAGGCGCTCAGCGCGGTCCGGGTCGGGGGAGTGGTGGGGTACGCGACGTGCTCGCCGCACCTCGCCGAGACGCGGGTGGTGGTCGACGACGTCCTGCGCGGCCGCGGCGGCGACCCGGTCGAGGCCGAACTCCTGGACGCCAGACCCCTGATGCCGGACGTCCCGGCACTCGGCGACGGCCCGGACGTCCAGCTGTGGCCGCATCTGCACGGCACGGACGCGATGTATCTGGCACTGCTGAGGCGCACGGGGTGAGGTGCGTGGCCTGTGCTCGAGGAGTGAGTGACCGGTCCTCCTTCTGATCGGTCACGGTCCGACCGATGGGCCACGGACAGGAGCCTGATGCGTGCCCGTTCCCTCGCCCGTGGGCTGTGGAACCCGACGCTCCGTCACACCGCCCCGAGGCGGCGGAATCGATGGGGAGCGCGCGGGAACGAGGACGAGAGGATGGCCGACCGCAGCCCTCCCTCCAGGCAGGACGCGAGGAATTGGGTGCAGGACACGGAGAAGTGCTCCCAACGGCCGCCGCGCGCCTCGTTCACCATGACCGTCCATGCGTCCGGATCGAGGCCCGGCCGGACGAGCCAGTAGAGGCAGTCACCGTTGTCCGTGGTCGCCCACGGGATGACACGGGACCCCTCGGGCGCCAGTTCGGGCGGCTTCTTCTCGTACTCCCACAGGCCCTCCAGGTCTTCGGCCTGGTTCTCCGCCCATGCGATGAGGTCGTAGTTGTCGTTGGGGCGCCGGGCTCGAGGACGTAAAGATGGTCGTCCCAGTTGCTACCTCCATAGAGGTGGACGAGTTCCTTGTAGTCGGCGGGGAGTTCGAATCCCAGTCTGCGTTCGACCTCGCTCCACCCTTTTCGGCAGGCTTCCCCCGGAGCTGGGGCGATCGCGCGGAGGCGCGTCAGGGCGTCGGTCATGGCGGGTCCCGTTTCCGGAGGATCAACGACGGCACAACAGATATCGCGGCGGCCACGGGTGGGCAGACGGGGCCCCTGCCCGCACGGAAGCCCACGGCGTCAGACCTTCGCCGGTTCCTCCGCCTTGGCCGGGGGCTCCTTCGGGTCCTCCTCGTGTGACATCGGGTGCGGCCACCACACCCTCGGGCCCACGTCCAGGAACAGGGACGTGACCAGGACCGAGCGGACGACGAACGTGTCCAGCAGGACACCGAGTGCCACCGCGAAGCCGATTTCGGCGAAGGCCACGATGGGCAGGGTGCCGAGCGCCGCGAAGGTGCCCGCGAGGACCAGGCCCGCCGAGGTGATCACCGCGCCCGTGGCGGCGAGGCCCGTCACCACGCCCGCACGCGTGCCCTGGCGGCCGGCCTCCTCCCGGATGCGGGTGGACAGGAAGATGTTGTAGTCGATGCCCAGCGCCACCAGGAACACGAAGACGAACAGCGGGAAGTCCGTCGTCTCGCCCGCGAAGCCGAAGATGTGGCGGAACGCGAGCGCGCTGAGCCCCAGAGCGGCCGCGAACGACAGCACCACCGTCGCGATCAGCAGCAGCGGCGCCACCAGGGCACGCAGCAGGACGGTCAGTACCAGCAGTACGACCAGCAGGACCAGCGGGATGATCAGCAGGTTGTCGTGTCTGGTGGCGGCGTCCATGTCCAGCAGGGCAGCCGTGCCGCCGCCCACCCGCGCATCCGCGTCCGGGACCGCGTGCACCGCGTCCCGTACGCGTTCCACGGTGTCCTTCGCCGCCGCGCTGTCCGCGGGCGCGGTCATCGTCGCCTCGGTCAGTACCCGCCCCTCGTGCACGGGCTCGGTGCCGGGCGGAACGGCGATCGAGCCAGGGACCACCCCGGGCGTGGCCGCGACCGCCGCTCCGACCTGCCCGGCCTGTGCCGCATCGCTGATGACGATCAGCGGGTCGCCGCTGCCGGCGGGGAAGTACGCAGCCTGGACCTCCTGCCCGACGATCGAGTCGGGCTTCTCCGTGAAGGAATCGGCGTTGCTGATGCCCTCGGCACGCAGCTGGGTCAGGCCGATCGAGAAGGCCAGCAGCACGACCGCCGTGACGGCCCAGATCGCCCGTGGCCGCCGGGCGATCCAGCGGCCCATCCGTGCCCACACCCCGCGCTCCGTGGGCTCGGGCGAGCCGAAGTGGGGGATCACCGGCCAGAAGATCCAGCGGCCGAAGATGACGAGGAGGGCGGGGAACAGCGTGATCATGGCGATCAGCGCCACCGCCACCCCGATCGCGGCGACCGGGCCGAGGCCGCTGGTGGAGTTCATCTCGGCGAAGAGCAGGACCAGCATGCCGAGCACCACCGTGGCGCCGCTCGCCAGCACCGCCGGGCCCGCGCGGTGCAGCGCCAGAGCCATCGCCTCGTGCCGGTCC
Organism: Streptomyces sp. NPDC096193; assembly: GCF_040302905.1. Classification (NCBI taxonomy): domain Bacteria; kingdom Bacillati; phylum Actinomycetota; class Actinomycetes; order Kitasatosporales; family Streptomycetaceae; genus Streptomyces; species Streptomyces sp. NPDC096193. The sequence continues at coordinate 42,058 of NZ_JBEOSJ010000020.1, forward strand.
TCGTGGCGGCGCAACTCCTCGCGGTAGCGCGCGATCAGCAACAGGGCATAGTCCGTCCCCGCGCCGAAGACGAGGACCGTCAGAATGCCCGCGCTCTGCCCGTTGACGGTGAGATTGGCGTGTTCCGCCAGGAGATAGATCAGCGCCTGCGCGGCGGAGAGGGACGCGACGGCAGCGACCACCGGCACCAGCAGCAGCGTGGGACTGCGGTAGGTGATCAGCAGCATCACGATCACCACGGCGAGCGCCGAGAGCAGCAGCGTCGAGTCGATGCCCTCGAAGGCCTCGGAGGAGTCGGCCGCCGTGCCGCCCGGACCCGTGACGTGCGCCGCGAGGCCCGCCGTCTCGGTCCCGGTCACCGCGCGGATCGAGTCCACGGCGGGGCCGATCCGCTCCCAGCCCTTCTCGTCCATGACGACGGGGACGAAGACCTGGGCCGCCCGCGGGTCCACCGGCCGGTCCAGCACCGGACCGCGGACCTCGTCGCCCAGCACGCCGTGCGCGCTCAGCCGCTTCAGCTCGGCGACATCTTCGGCGATGCGCGTACGGTCGGCCGGCGTGAGGCCGCTCTCGCGGGCGTAGACGACGACGGCCGGGATGACCTCGGGCCTGAACCCCTCGGCCTCATGGAGGACTTGAGTCGATTCCGCGCTGCCGGGCAGCCAGGACGCGGCGTCGTTGTCCTGGGCGTCGGTGAGTTTCTGCGCCAGGGGGAACGCCAGCACCGTCACCGCGAGCCAGAGCACGACCACGATCCACTTGGCGCGTCGCCCGCAGACCAGGTGGGCGACGCCCCGACGAGGCCGCAGGTGTCCCGTGTTCCCGTCCGGCATGGTGCCCCCAGTGGCCTCGACCCTGGCCGAAAACGCCAGGATTGCACGGACTGTGCTGATCCTGGAGCCCTTTGGTCCGGACCGGAAACCGTACCGGGGAGGGGAAGACCCCCGGAACATGGCAGGCTTGGGCCATGGCCGTACAGATCAACCCCAGTATCCTCTCCGCCGACTTCTCCCGCCTGGCGGAAGAGGCCCGGGCCGTAGAGGGCGCCGACTGGCTCCATGTCGACGTGATGGACAACCACTTCGTGCCCAACCTGACGCTGGGTGTGCCGGTCGTGGAATCCCTCAGCCGGGCGACGGACACCCCGCTGGACTGCCATCTGATGATCGACGACCCTGATCGCTGGGCGCCCCAGTACGTCGAGGCGGGGGCCGGATCCGTCACCTTCCACGTGGAGGCCGCAGCCGCCCCGGTCCGGCTGGCCCGCGAGATCCGCGCCAAGGGGGCCCGCGCCTCGATGGCCCTCAAGCCGGCCACCGCGATCGAGCCGTACGAGGATCTGCTGCCCGAGCTCGACATGCTGCTGATCATGACCGTGGAGCCCGGCTTCGGCGGTCAGGCCTTCCTCGACATCATGCTGCCCAAGATCCGCCGCACCCGAGAGCTGATCTCCAAGCACGGTCTGGCGCTGTGGCTCCAGGTGGACGGCGGGGTCTCGGACGCCACGATCGAGCGGTGCGCCGAGGCGGGCGCGGACGTCTTCGTCGCGGGCTCCGCGGTCTACGGCGCCGAGGACCCAGCCCAGGCGGTGCGCGCCCTGCGTGCCAAGGGGGAGCAGAGCATCGCCTCGGCGAGCTGGGCTTGCGACCACTGAGCCACAAGCAAGTGAACTCGGCCCTTCGGGGCTGATCGACAACCGCCGGATCTGACAGGATTGCAGATCTGGAGTGCGAACAGCAGTGAGGAGATCGCGGTGTCTGCAAGGTCGGCGGGACGGTCCGCCCTGCGGATGGGACCCGCGGAGCTGGTGCAGGCGGCGGCCATGGCCCGCCGCTTCTACCTCGAGGGCAAGTCCAAGATCCAGATCGCGGAGGAGTTCGGCGTCAGCCGCTTCAAGGTGGCGCGCGTCCTGGAGACCGCCCTGGAACGCGATCTCGTCAGGATCGAGATCCGCGTCCCGGCGGAACTGGACGCCGAGCGCTCCGACGCCCTCCGTGCCCATTTCGGACTGCGTCACGCGGTCGTGGTCGAGTCGCCGGCCGAGGCGGCTGACGAGTCGCCGGACCCGGAGAACCTGGGTGAGGTGGCCGCCGACCTGCTCGGCGAGCTGGTGAACGAGGGCGATGTGCTGGGCCTGGCCTGGGGCCGGTCCACCATCCACATGGCCGCCGCGCTGGACCGGCTGCCGCCCTGCACCGTCGTCCAGCTCACCGGCGTCTACGACGCGGGCACCGCCGAGCGCGGCTCGGTGGAGGCGGTCAGACGAGCGGCCCAGGTATCCGGTGGCGACGCCCACCCCATCTACGCGCCCATGCTGCTCCCCGACGCCGCCACCGCGGCCGCGCTGCGCAACCAGACCGGCATCGCCCGCGCCTTCGAGTACTTCGACAAGGTCACCGTCGCGGCCGTCTCCATCGGCTCCTGGGAGCCGGGCATCTCGACCGTGTACGACATGCTCAGCGACGATGAGCGTGCCCGGTACGCCTCCTTCGGGGTGGCCGCCGAGATGTCGGCGCACCTCTTCGACCGGGACGGCCGACGCGTCGGCCGTGACCTGGGCGAACGGTGCATCACTGTCGAGGCCGACCGGTTGCGCCGCATCCCCGAGGTGGTGGCCATCGCGGGCGGCCAGCGCAAGGCGGAGGCCATCGCGGCCGTCCTGCGCTCCGGCCTCGTCACCAGCCTCGTCACGGACACGGCGGCCGCCGACCACCTCCTCTCGGTCCAGGCGGGGCCACGCCCGGCGCTGGAGCGCGCGGACCCCGACGACTGACGCGTTCGGGCCGGGCGGACGGCCTTGGAGGATCGCACCAGCTCACCCGCGCTGACCTGGAGGAATCGTCCGGGCCGTGCACGCGGGTGGGCATGGGACAATGAAGTACGTGCGATTGCCCCGGCTGAGATGACCGGGGGCCAACTCCGATCGACTGGGATGATCAGCACGTGCGTTTCCTCAATGACTTGAAGCCGCCGTACGACCTGACGTACGACGACGTGTTCATGGTGCCGAGCCGTTCGGCCGTGGGCTCCCGTCTGGGTGTGGACCTCTCGTCCCCCGACGGAAGCGGCACCACCATCCCGCTGGTCGTCGCCAACATGACCGCCATCGCGGGCCGCCGGATGGCGGAGACGCTCGCCCGCCGCGGCGGGCTCGTCGTCATCCCCCAGGACATTCCGATCGAGGTCGTCACCGAGGTCGTCGCCTGGGTCAAGACGCGTCACCACGTCCTGGACACCCCGATCGTGCTCGCCCCCACGCAGACCGTCGCCGACGCGCTCGCCCTGCTGCCCAAGCGCGCCCACGACGCGGGCGTGGTCGTCGACGCCGACCACCGGCCCGTCGGAGTCGTCACCGACGCCGACCTGACCGGCGTCGACCGCTTCACCCAGCTGTCCGAGGTCATGTCCAAGGACCTGCTGCTGATCGACGCGGACATCGACCCGCGCGACGCCTTCAACACCCTGGACGCGGCCAACCGGCGCTACGCCCCCGCGGTCGACCAGGAAGGCCGTCTCGTCGGCATCCTCACCCGTAAGGGCGCTCTGCGCGCGACGCTCTACACCCCGGCCGTCGACGCCCGGGGCAGGCTGCGCATCGCCGCGGCCGTCGGCATCAACGGCAATGTCGCGGGCAAGGCCAAGCAGCTTCTCGACGCGGGCGTCGACACCCTCGTCGTCGACACGGCGCACGGCCACCAGGAATCGATGATCGCCGCGATCAAGGCGGTCCGCGGACTGGACCCGCATGTGCCCATCGTGGCGGGCAACATCGTCGCCGCCGAGGGCGTGCGCGACCTCGTCGAGGCCGGCGCGGACATCATCAAGGTCGGCGTGGGCCCCGGTGCCATGTGCACCACCCGCATGATGACCGGCGTGGGCCGGCCGCAGTTCTCGGCGGTGCTGGAGTGCGCGGCCGAGGCGAAGAAGTACGGCAAGCACGTCTGGGCCGACGGCGGCATCCGCCACCCCCGCGATGTCGCCATGGCGCTCGCCGCGGGCGCGTCCAACGTCATGATCGGCTCGTGGTTCGCCGGTACGTACGAGTCCCCGGGCGACCTCCAGCAGACCGCCGACGGACGGCTCTACAAGGAGTCGTTCGGCATGGCGTCCGCGCGCGCCGTCCGCAACCGTACGAGTGAGGAATCCGCGTACGACCGGGCCCGCAAGGGACTGTTCGAGGAGGGCATCTCCACCTCGCGCATGTTCCTCGACCCGACCCGTCCCGGCGTCGAGGACCTGATCGACTCGATCATCGCGGGCGTCCGCTCCTCCTGCACGTATGCCGGCGCCAACTCCCTGGAGGAGTTCGCCGAGCGGGCGATCGTGGGTGTGCAGAGCGCCGCGGGATATGCGGAGGGCAAGCCGCTGCACGCCAGTTGGAACTAGGGCGACGCGCCCTCCCCGCACGGCCGTTCGCGTCCGGTCCCGGCATCGTCCGGGGCCGGACGTGTGCGTGTGCGCCCGTATCCGCCATCCGGCGGACCAGTTGGCCCCCCGCAGGCCGCTCCGACCAGCCGTTTCCACGACTTTGAAATTCGAGGGCATGGATGGGAGGACTCGGGGTAGACGGGCCGTTGCACTGACCACGGAGCAGGGGAGGACTTAGTGTCCACGGCGAGTACGGTCGCGACCGAACGCACAGAGCCGGGAACACGGTGCCCGAGCCGCGAACTCGAGCTTCCGGAGGTGCGGGACCCCGGGGCGGTCGCTCCCAAGGACGCACGCGAGATCTCCAAGGTCTTCTTCGTGCGCCTGTCCTCGCTGGAGGAAGGCACCCCCGACTACCAGTACGTGCGGAACACCCTCATCGAGCTGAACCTCGCTCTGGTGAAGTACGCGGCCGGCCGGTTCCGGAACCGGGCCGAGCAGATGGAAGACATCATCCAGGTCGGGACGATCGGCCTGATCAAGGCGATCGACCGGTTCGAGCTGAGCCGCGAGGTGGAGTTCGCGACCTTCGCCGTCCCGTACATCGTCGGTGAGATCAAGCGGTTCTTCCGCGACACCAGCTGGGCGGTCCATGTGCCGCGGCGGCTCCAGGAGTTGCGGATAGATCTGGCGAAGGCGGCCGACGAGCTCTCCCAGCGCCTCGACCGGGCGCCGAGAACCGCGGAGCTCGCCGCGTATCTCAACCTCGACGAGGAAGAGGTCATAGAGGGCATCGTCGCGAGCAACGGCTACACCGCCGGCTCCATCGACACGCCCCTTGACGACGCCTCCGACCACGCGTCGGCCCCGCTGTCCGACCGGCTCGGCGCACCGGACGCCGATCTGGAGACCGCCGAGAACGTGCAGGCGCTCAAGCCGCTCATCCAGGAACTCGACGACCGGGACCGGCTGATCCTCTCCATGCGCTTCGGCCAGGAGCTGACGCAGGCGGAGATCGGCGCGGAACTCGGCGTCTCGCAGATGCATGTGTCCCGGCTGCTGAACCGCATCACCTCGCGGCTGCGCGAGGGCCTGCTCGCGGGAGCGTGAACTCCCGCCCTCACACTTCCCCCCACGGGAAGATCCCCCCACGGGACAGGCGGCGCCCCACCTGACGGGGGGCGCCGCCTCCTGTGATTTGCGGCCTCCGGTGATTCCCGGGAGAGCGCGCCGTGGTTCGTGCGCGGATCGCATGCGTACCGGGTGATGCCTTCGGCGTCGGCGGTGTGTGCCGGAAGGCGCCCGTGATGCCCACCGGCCGGCGGCGCGCCCGGCCGTCCCGGCCGCCGTCAGCAGGCAGGCGCCGCCGTGGGGATCTTCCTCACCCACGTCGCCTGGACCCGCTTGCCGCAGGGCAGGGGGCTGATCTCCACCTGTCCGGCGAGCTGGTGCACCATGTGCCAGCCGAAGCCGCCGCTGCCGCTGAAGTCCGGTTCGCGGGACACCGGGATCGCGGGGCTGGAGTCGTCGATCTCGACGACCAGCGTGTCCTGCGCCGCCGCCAGATGGAGCCGCCACCAGCCGGCCGTGTGCTGCACCGCGTTGCTGACCAGCTCGGACACGACGAGCAGTACGGCGTCCAGGTCGGCCCACGGGCAGTGGCGCGCCAGGAAGTCCGCGGTCGCCCTGCGGGCCCGCGCACTGTCGCTGGGGAGCGGGGGGTCGGTCACCATCCGCGGTTCGGTGTTCATCGCAGTTCGCGTACCCCCTCCCGGAGCATGTATTTGCGCTAGCACCTCATCTGTTCGGCCGCGCGGAGGGGAGAGCCTCGGCCACCGCGGCCGCCAGAACGGCGTGCCCCTCGTCGTCGGGGTGCACCCCGTCGGCCAGGTGCCCGGCCACGAGCAGGTCGCGGCCCGGAAGGAGGGCGAGCCAGTCGTCCGCGTCCTGGCCGTCACTGCCCTGCCTGCGGTCCGTGACGGCCTGCTCCATCGCCGTCCGCAGGTCGGCGAGCGTGGCACCCAGCCGGTTCGGGGTGTTCTCCGCACCGGGGCGCAGGACGGGGGAGAGCACCAGGAGCGGCGTGCGGGGGTGGCCCTGTCGTACGAGGGTGAGGAAGGTGCGGACCGTCTCGTACAGCAGCGGGGCCGAACAGGGGGTGCCGGACCAGCAGTTGGTGCCGAAGGCGAGGGTGACGGCGTCCGCGTCCAGGGATGCCAGCTGTTCCGCGATGGCCGGTTCGCCGTGGGCGCACCCCGCGTATCCCAGGTTGACGGTGTCCAGGCCCAGCCGTCGGCCGGCCGCCGCGGGCCAGGAGTGGGCGGGACGGGTGGACCACCAGCCCTCGGTGATGGAGTCCCCGTGCACGAGCCAGCGGGGCTGCCGTGGGGCGGGCGCGAGCGATCCGCCGACAGCGCGCAGCCCCAGGATCTCGGGGGCCACGGACTCGGGCGGGTGCACGGTGAAGGGCGCGGTGGAGCCGCTCGGCAGCGCCAGGGTGACCACCGACTCGGCGGCGGGCTCGGTGATCGTCTCCGAGACGCAGCGGCCGTCCTGCCACAGCGCGAAGCAGTGCGGCAGATCCCGCAGCGCGTCGCTCTCGCCCGGCGGCGAGGCGCGGTAGCGGATCTCGACCGCGACCGCGTCCTCGGCCGTGAACTCCAGGCGCACGCCGATGGGCAGGGTGGCCCGTTCCCAGGTGTCCCAGGGCAGCCGGCCCGCGTCCGCCGGGTCCGCACGCACCGGCCGTCCTCGGTCCAGCCATGCCACTCCGCGCAGGAACGGATGAGGATCGAGCCAGGTCACCGGGGCCTCCAAGGGTCGGGTTGCGGGTCGTGGAGCGGTGTTTGCACACCGCGCAACGGCCTGACGGGAAGCCGGAGAATGCCGCGCTTACTGAACGGCCGGTTACCCCCAGGAACGTTGCGTTGCGCATGCTGCGTCGCGTAACTTGACTGCCCCCTACTCGGGGGTAATCACCGCTGTTCAGTAGCTCTCTTGCCCAGGGGAGACCATGCGCCGGCGACTTCGCCGCCCCACGATCCGCGGACGGATCGTGACACTGACGGTCATACCCGTCATTGCTCTGATGTCCTTGTGGACCTTTGCCATGGTCTCCGTGACCGGTGATCTCCGCGCGCTCATACGGCTCCAGGGCGTGTACGAGAGCTTCGGTACGCCGGTCGACACCGCCGTGGGACAGATCCAGATCGAACGGCGGCTCTCCGCCGCGTACTTGGGGGCGGGGCCCCAGGACGGCGCTGCCGCCGTCGCCGGTCTGACCCAACAACAGCGCTCCACCGACCGGGCCGTGCGCGCGATGCGCGAGGCGATCGGCGACCGCGAGCGGCGTGAGGACCTCTCCGCACGCCAGAAGCAGTCCCTGGAGGCGATGACGGACGCGGCCGACGGTTTGGAGGCGCTGCGCGAGAAGGTCGTGGGCCGGACGATCTCCTGGGACCGCGCGATCGAGGAGTACACGTCGATGGTGGAACCCACCTTCGACGTGCAGTCCACGCTCACCGCGCTACAGGCGGGCCAACTCGCCCGCGAGGCGCAGGTCGTCGTCGAACTCGTGCGGGTGCGGGAGTTCGTCTCCCGGCAGGACGCACTGGTGGCGGGCGCCCACGCCGCCGGGCGGCTGACCGACGCGCAGTACGACACGCTCACCGCCACGATCGAGGACCGCAGGGTCTTCCACCGCACCTATGTGCCCGACCTCCCGGCCGACTCCCGGCAGCTCTTCACCGCCTTCGAGCGCGGCGATGTCCATCGGGCCCTGGTGACCCAGGAGGACATGCTGCTGCGGGCCGGTCCCGCGGGTGCCGGTGAGGCGATGGCCGCCAACTCCTGGCGCGACACGACGGACCGCGCGGTCCAGAGGTACATGCTGCTGTGCACCGACGCCGCGCTCAACGCGTCCGACCGGGGCCGCGCCTTCGCCTACCACGAGATGATCAAGGCGGCGGTCGTCGGTGTGGCGGGACTGGCCGCGGTCGGTCTGTCGATCTGGTTCTCGGTGGCCGGCGGACGCCGCATCTCGCGCCGGCTGGAGGAACTGCGGGACGCCGCGGACCTGTTGGCCACCCGCCAGCTGCCCGACGTGATGCAGCGGCTCGCCGCGGGCGAGGAGGTCGACGCGGCAGCCGCCGCTCCGCCCCTCGATTTCGGTGATCCGAAGCGCGGCCCGGACGAGATCGACGAGATCGACCAGGTGGGCCAGGCTCTCAACGCCGCACGGCTGGCCGCCGTCGAGGCCGCCGTCAAGCAGTCCACACTGCGCCGGGGCATCTTCGCCGTCCTGCTCAACATCGCCCGCCGCAACCAGGCGCTCGTGCACCGTCAGTCGAAGCTCGTCGACACCCTGGAGCGCCGTACCACCGACCCCGACACACTCGACGACCTGTTCCGCATCGACCATCTGACCACCCGGATGCGCCGGCACGCGGAGGGTCTGATCATCCTCGCCGGCGCCGCCCCCGGCCGTCGGTGGCGGCGGCCGGTACCCGTCGTCGACATCGTGTCCGCGGCCGTCGGGGAGATCGAGGACTACGCCCGTGTCGTGGTCCCGCCCATGCCCGCGGTCGGCATCATCGCCGACGCCGTGGCGGACGTCGTGCACCTCGTCGCCGAACTCGTCGAGAACGCCGCCGTGTACTCCCCGCCGCACACCCAGGTCACCATGCGCACCGGACGCGTCGGCAACGGCTTCGTGCTGGAGATCGACGACCGCGGACTCGGCATGGACGAGGACGCGCTGGAGGAGGCACAGCGGACGCTGGCCCGGCCCGGCGCCTTCGATCCCGCGCAGGACGACCGCCTCGGGCTGTACGTCGTCGGCCGCCTGGCCGAACGGCACGGCATCGGTGTCACCCTCACCCGCTCCCCGTACGGCGGCACCACGGCCGTGGTGTTCCTGCCCAACGCGGTCCTCGCCGCCGTCGAGCAGCCGGGCAGGGCGGCGGAGCGGGAGAGCGCGCAGGGCAGGACGGCGGAGCGGGAGAGCGCGCCGCCACCTCGGCCCCGGGCCGCACGGGCCGAGGCCGCGTGGCGCACGCTGGAACCCGTGCCCCTCGTCCACGACAAAGCCATGGGCGACCCGGAAGCCGCGCCGGAGGGGGCGACGGCGACAACGGGGTCCGGCGCGAGGCCGGTGGTTGTACGGGACGGGACTGTCCCGACCGCCGGGAAGGCGGCACCGGTGACGGACTCGGCCGCCGCGTCCGGCGAGGAACCGGCGCCCGTGGCGGACCCGGCCGGCGGGTCGAGCGAGAAGGCGGCCCGCGCGGCGCCGCTGCATGGGCTCCCCACCCGTGTGCGCCAGGCCTCCCTCGCGCCCCCGCTGCGTGACGCGCCCCCCTCCGCCGCGGAGGGCGGCCCCCAGCAGGAGGTGTCCGCCGAGGAGATGCGCTCGATCTTCGGATCCTTCCAGCGGGGGCTGGACCGCGGCCGCCGCGGCGACAGCGTCGGACCCGACACGCCGAGCACCGCACCGCAAGCCCCCACGACCGACGAAGGGACCGACGGCGATGGCTGACGAAGGCACCGGAGAAAGTACCGGCCTGGGCTGGCTCCTCGACGACCTGGTGGCCAGGACCGGCCATGTGCAGCAGGCGGTGCTCCTCACCGCGGACGGGCTGGTCGGCAGCGCGTCCCGGGGCATGGTCAGGCGGGACATCGAGCATCTGTCCGCCGTCTGTGCGGGCTTCCACAGCCTGGCGAGGGAGGCGGGCGACCGCTTCGCGGCGGGCGCCGTACGGCAGACGATGGTGATGCTCGACAACGCCTTCCTCTTCATCACGCCCGCCGGCGACGGCAGCCGGCTGGCCGTCCTCTCCGACATCGAGACGGACGTCGGTCAGCTGGCCCACGAGATGGCGCTGCTGGTCCGGCGCGTGGGACGGCACATGGCCGTGCCCACGCGCTCGGGCCCCGAGGACACCGGCACCTGAGTTCTCGTGAGCGACCACTGGTACGAGGACGAGTCCGGTCCCCTGGTACGGCCCTACACCGTCACCCGAGGCCGGACCCGGCCCGCGTCCGAGCAGAACATCGACCTGATGTCCCAGGTCACGGCCCTCGACCCGGGCGTGGTCGACCTGCCGCTCGACCACGCCCGCAGCGCGCTGCTGGAGCTGGTGCGGCGCGAGCCGCGGCCGGTCGCCGAGATCGCCGCCGACGCCGATCTGCCGCTGACCGTCGTCCGTGTGCTGCTCGCCGACCTCGCCGAGGCCGGCCTCGTCGGGATCTCCGAGCCGGTGACGCCCCGGAACCTGCACGATCCCGTACTGCTGCGCGAGATCGCCGCCAGGCTGCGGGAGTGGTGACGCGCCTGCGGTCACCGTGGGAGGACGCCCGTGTCCACCGCGGGACAACGCCTGCGGTCACCGTGGGGCGACACCTGTGTCCACCGCGGGACGACGCCTGCCTTCGCCGCCGGATGACACCCGCCGTCCACCCCGGGACGACGCCTGCGGTCACCGTGGGGTGACACCCGCCGTCCACCGCGGGGCGACGCCTGCCTTCGCCGCCGGATGACACCGCCGTTCACCGCGATGTGAGGCGCCTGCGTCCACCGCGAGACGACACCTGTGTCCACCGCGGGACGACGCCTGCCTTCGCCGCCGGATGACACCGCCGTTCACCGCGATGTGAGGCGCCTGTCACCGATCGCCACGCCCGCGTTCACCGCTGCGGCGAGGCCCGCCGTCGGCGGAGCGCAATGTTTACCCGTACTCTCCGTCATCGCGCAATGATCGTCCGCCGATGCGCAACGACAGTGCATTTCCGGTTCCGAGCGCGGGCTCATAGGCTCATGCCCCGTACCAGGAGTGGCGGTGACCGTCTGCTCGGCGGTCTCCCCTCATGCGGACCCCTCCGTCATGCCCGTGGATCGTCGCAGGTCATCCGCCGCGATCCGCAGCAATGAAGGAGCACCCGCAGTGCTGGACCACGGCGAAGCCCCACCCTCGACCGAGCCACCGCAGGGCGGGCGCCCCGGCGCCGGAGCCCGGCTGATGCGGCGCAAGCCCGTCGAGCGCCTGGTTGCCGAGAGTGGCCAGGGCGAGGGCGGATCGCTGCGCCGGTCGCTCTCCATGTGGCAGCTGACCATGATCAGCATCGGAGCCACGCTGGGCACGGGAATCTTCGTCGTGCTCGGCGAGGCCGTCCCCGAGGCGGGGCCCGCCGTCACCGTCTCGTTCGTGATAGCCGGCCTCACCGCACTGTTCTCGGCGCTCTCCTACGCCGAGCTCGCCGGCACGATCCCCGTCTCCGGTTCCTCCTACTCGTACACCTACGCCACCCTCGGCGAACTCGTCGCCTGGGTCTGCGGCTGGTGTCTGATCCTCGAGTACGGGGTGTCGGTGGCCGCGGTGGCCGTCGGCTGGGGCGAGTACCTCAACGAACTCCTCGACGGCACGATCGGCGTGACCATCCCGGACGTGCTCTCCGCGCCGCCGGGCGACGGCGGACTGTTCAATCTGCCCGCCCTCATCGTCGTGCTCCTGGCGATGGTCTTCCTGCTCGGCGGCGCCCGCGAGAGCGCCCGCGCCAACACGATCATGGTCGTCGTGAAGATCGCCGCCCTGGTGCTGTTCTGCGCCGTCGGCGTCCAGGGCTTCCGGGCGGGGAACTACGAGAACTTCATGCCGCTGGGCATGGCGGGCGTCAGCGCCGCCGGTGCCTCGCTGTTCTTCTCCTACATCGGCTTCGACGCCGCCTCGACGGCCGGTGAGGAGGCGAAGAACCCGCAGCGCGACCTGCCGCGCGCGATCATGCTCTCGCTGCTCATCGTCACCGCCCTGTACGTGCTGGTCGCCGCCGTCGCCGTGGGCGCCCGGCCGTGGAAGGGCTTCGGCGAGTCGGAGGCGGCACTCGCCGGCATCATGCGCGACGTGACCGGCCAGACGTTCTGGGCCGTCCTGCTCGCCGCAGGCGCCGTGATCGCCATCGCGAGCGTCGTCCTCACCGTGCTCTACGGGCAGACGCGCATCCTGTTCGCGATGTCCCGCGACGGCCTCGTCCCCAAGGTCTTCTCCAAGGTCGACCGCAAGAGCGGCGTGCCCCGCGCCAACACCGTGATCGTCTCGGTGTTCTGCGGAGTGCTGGCGGCCGCCGTCCCACTGGGTCAGCTCGCCGACGCGACCAGCATCGGCACGCTCTTCGCCTTCGCCCTGGTCAACGTGGCGGTCGTGGTGCTGCGCCGGACGCGCCCGGACATGGAGCGCACGTTCCGGGTACCGCTCTCGCCGCTCTTCCCGGTGGCGGGCTTCGCCTTCTGCGTCTGGATGATGTTCAGCCTCCCGGCCGTCACCTGGGCGGTTTTCGGAGTCTGGATGGCGGTGGGCCTCGTGGTCTACTTCGGTTACGGCATGCGCCGCTCCCGACTGGCCACAGCAGAGAAGTGACCCATTCGTAGTGCGACTCAACGATCTCGACGAACGCATCGTCCACGCTCTGGCGGAGGACGCCCGCCGCTCCTACGCCGATATCGGCGCGCTGGTGGGCCTGTCCGCTCCCGCCGTGAAACGGCGTGTGGACCGGCTGCGCGCCGTGGGGGCCATCACCGGCTTCACCGTACGGGTGGACCCGGCGGCCCTCGGCTGGGAGACCGAGGGATTCATCGAGATCTACTGCAGCCGCAACACCTCGCCCGAGGCCATCGAGCGTGGGCTGAAGCGGTACCCGGAGATCGCGTCCGCCTCCACCGTCACCGGGGACGCGGACGCGATCGTGCAGGTCTTCGCGGCCGACATGCGCCACTTCGAGCGGGTGCTGGAACGGATCGCGGGCGAGCCCTTCGTCGAGCGCACCAAGTCGGTTCTGGTGCTCTCACCGCTGCTGCGGCGCTACTCGTCGGGCTCACCCGCCTGACGGGCCGGGCCCGGATGCGTCAGAGCTCGGGGTTCCAGGGCACCACCCGGAAGTCGCCCGAGCCCCCGGTCACCTTCTCGAAAGGCGCGGATCCGACGCATCTGGGCAGGTCCTTGGTCTCCACCGGGCTGCCCTGGGCGGCCCAGCTGTAGCCGAGCCGGTCCTTGCGTCCGACATCGTGGACGGTGATGCCGACCCGGGTGCCCTTGGCCCCCTCCAGGTCGGTGTCGGTGATGACGCCGCTGACCACGGCCACCGTCCCGCCCGTGACCAGGCAGTCGACCCTGGCTTTCGCCCAGGCGCCCTCGCCGTTCAGATAGTGGCTCCAGCTGAAGGTGCCGGTCGCCTTGAGCGGGTCGTCGGTGTCCTTCGCCGCCAGATGCGCGTCGAAGGTGAACGTGATGTCGTCGCCGAGCGAGCGGTACAGCTTCGCGGAGCCGGTCAGGGCGGCGGCCTCCCGCTGCCCGCCGCCCCGCGAATCGGAGTCGGCCGAGGCCACGGCGGACCCGGTGGCCCCGGTGGTGATCAGCAGGGCCGCGACGATCGCGGCGATCTTCGTACGACGGTGGACAGGAGCCGTCATGGCGGTCCTTTCGGCAGGTGAACCGGACGACGACCACTCTTCCGGCGGCCCCTCCGCCGCACATCGCGCCGGAGGCGGTGCTCGGCTCCGCCGTCCGGGCGGGGGAGCCGGCCACCGCGTACGACCGCAGCGGTAGGCCCCGTCCGCAGCTGGTCCCGCTCCCAACCCGCATGCCGCAGGTCACAGGGCGCAACGAATCGCCGGTCCCGGGACCGTCCGCGCAATGGATCGCTCGTCAGCGCGCAACGGTCGCGCCTTGTCCCGGCCGGTGCCCGGCCCGTACCGTTTTGACGTCTCCTCCACCCCGCACTCCGTCCGAGGTCAGCCATGCCGCCGCTGCGCACCGCACTGCTCCAGAGTTCCGGCCGACCGGGCTCGGTCGCCGAGAATCTGAAGGCGCTCGACGAGGCCGCCGCGCGCGCCGCGGCCACCGGCGCCCGTCTGCTGGTGTGCCCGGAGCTGTTCCTGACCGGATACGCGATCGGTGACGAGTTGCCCGTACTGGCGGAGCCCGCCGACGGCCCCGGTGCCACGGCCGTCGCCGACATCGCCGTCCGCCACGGCATCGCGGTCGTGTACGGATATCCCGAGCGCGACGGCGGCACGGCCGGGGATCGGGCCGACGGCCCGGGCCGGATCTTCAACTCCTCCCAGCTGATCGGCCCCGACGGCGACCGCCTGGCGAACTACCGCAAGACCCACCTCTTCGGCTGCTTCGAGCAGCACTGGTTCACCCCCGGCGACCAGCCCGTCGTCCAGGCCGAACTCGACGGCATCACGATCGGCATGCTGATCTGCTACGACGTGGAGTTCCCGGAGAACGTCCGCGCGCACGCCCTCGCCGGCACCGACCTCCTGCTGGTGCCCACCGCGCAGATGCATCCCTTCCAGTTCGTCCCCGAGTCGCTGGTACCGGTGCGGGCCTTCGAGAGCCAGATGTACATCGCGTACGTCAACAGGACGGGCCCCGAGGGGGAGTTCGAGTTCGTCGGGCTCAGCTGTCTCGCCGGCCCTGACGGCGCCGCCAGGGCCCGCGCGGGCCACGGCGAGGAACTCGTGGTCGGCGACGTGGACCCCGCCCTCCTGAGCGCGTCGCGCGAGGCCAATCCGTATCTCCGGGACCGCCGCCCGGGCCTGTACACCTCACTGAACTGAGCCGCGGCGCTCCCCACGCCACGACGATCCGGGCCCGCCCGGCCTTCCCCGCCCCACCTTTTTGTGCAAGGAGTCCGTACCCCATGACGTCCACGGTGCCCACCGCTGTTCAGCACACCGACGCTCAGCCGCCGATCACCATGTTCGGTCCGGACTTCCCGTACGCCTACGACGACTTCCTCGCCCACCCCGCCGGCCTCGGCCAGATACCCGCGACCGAGCACGGCACCGAGGTCGCCGTCGTCGGCGGCGGGCTCTCCGGCATCGTCGCCGCGTACGAGCTGATGAAGATGGGCCTGAAGCCCGTCGTCTACGAGGCGGACCGGATCGGCGGCCGGCTGCGCACCGTCGGCTTCGACGGCTGCGACCCGGAGCTCACCGCCGAGATGGGCGCCATGCGCTTTCCGCCGTCCTCGACGGCCCTCCAGCACTACATCGACCTGGTGGGACTGGTCACCGAACCGTTCCCGAACCCGCTGTCCGAGGCGACCCCCTCGACCGTGGTCGACCTCAAGGGCGAGTCCCACTACGCCGAGACCATCGATGACCTGCCGCAGGTCTACCGCGATGTCGCCGCCGCCTGGAACGCCTGCCTGGAGGAGGGTGCCGACTTCTCCGACATGAACCGCGCCATGCGCGACCGTGACGTGCCCCGTATCCGTGAGATCTGGGCGAAGCTCGTCGAGAAGCTCGACAACCAGACCTTCTACGGGTTCCTGTGCGACTCGGAGGCCTTCAAGTCCTTCCGGCACCGCGAGATCTTCGGCCAGGTCGGATTCGGCACCGGCGGCTGGGACACCGACTTCCCCAACTCCATCCTGGAGATCCTCCGCGTCGTCTACACCGAGGCGGACGACCACCACCGCGGGATCGTCGGCGGTTCGCAGCAGTTGCCGGTGCGTCTGTGGGAGCGCGAGCCGCGGAAGATCGTGCACTGGCCGCTGGGCACCTCGCTCGCCTCCCTGCACGACGGCGAGCCCCGTCCGGCCGTGACCCGACTCAACCGCACGGCGGGCAACCGCATCACCGTCACCGACGCGTCCGGCGACATCCGTACCTTCCAGGCGGCGATCTTCACCGCTCAGTCCTGGCTGCTGCTCTCCAAGATCGACTGCGACGACTCGCTCTTCCCCATCGACCACTGGACGGCGATGGAGCGCACCCACTACATGGAGTCGTCCAAGCTCTTCGTCCCGGTCGACCGGCCGTTCTG
Source organism: Streptomyces sp. NPDC096193 (assembly GCF_040302905.1). NCBI lineage: Bacteria > Bacillati > Actinomycetota > Actinomycetes > Kitasatosporales > Streptomycetaceae > Streptomyces > Streptomyces sp. NPDC096193. Next base: position 58,251 of record NZ_JBEOSJ010000020.1, read on the forward strand.
GCTCGACAAGGACGAGACGACCGGCCGCGACACGATGTCGATGACGCTCACCGACCGGATGACGCGCGGCACGTATCTGCTGGACAACGGCCCGGACAAGCCGGCCGTCATCTGCCTCTCCTACACCTGGTGCGACGACAGCCTGAAGTGGCTGCCGCTGTCTGCGAACGAGCGCATGGAGGTCATGCTCAAGTCGCTCGGCGAGATCTACCCGAACGTCGACATCCGCAGCCACGTCATCGGCAACCCCGTCACCGTGTCCTGGGAGAACGAGCCGTACTTCATGGGCGCGTTCAAGGCGAACCTGCCCGGCCACTACCGCTACCAGCGCCGGCTGTTCACCCACTTCATGCAGGACTCGCTGCCCGCCGACAAGCGCGGCATCTTCCTCGCCGGTGACGACATCTCGTGGACCGCGGGCTGGGCGGAGGGCGCGGTGCAGACCGCGCTGAACGCCGTGTGGGGTGTGATGGCGCACTTCGGCGGCACGACCGATCCGACCAACCCGGGTCCCGGTGACGTGTTCGACGAGATCGCTCCCGTCGAGCTGCCGGAGGACTGACCTCCGGGGTCCCGGCCCTCCGGTCAGGACCAGGGCGTCAGCAGGCAGCGCCCGACCAGGCCGACGCCCGTGTCCAGCCGTTCGGTGAACTCGTCGGCCAGCTCCGGCAGCGTCCGTACGCCCCACAGCAGCCGGGCCGCGGACCAGGCGCCGTCGCGCGCCCGGTCCAGGCTCCACGCGCCCAGCAGATGGGTGAGTGGATCCGCGATCTCCAGCAGATCGGGTCCCGGCATCAGGTCCTCCCTGATGCGCTCCTCCAGGAGCGTGAGGATGTCGCCGACCCGGTCGAACTCGCCCTCCAGATCGGCCGGTTCGCAGTCGAGCACCCGGCAGCTGTCGACGACGGCGAGCGCCAGGTCGTGCCCGATGTGGGCGTTGATCCCGGCGAGGGCGAACTGCACCGGGTGGATGCCGGGGTGGCGCCGGTACTGGAACAGCGGACGCCAGCACGCCGGCGGCCGCTCGCCCACCGCAGCCGCGTCCACGACCGCCAGATAGCGCCGGGCGAAGAGCACGTCCAGCGTGGCGGCGGCCCGCCGGTCGGGGAAGTCGCCCGCCGCGATGCGCCGGTCGATCTCCTCGGTGACCGTCAGATAGACGCGGTTGAAGACCGCGACCCCGTCCGTCGCGGGCCAGATCGAGCGGAACGAAACCATCCGCTCCACCACGGAGTCGACCGGGGACGGGCGGCAGTCGGCCGGCGGTGCGAGCAGTTCCCTCTGCGCCATACCGGAAGCGTCCCAGCCGCAGGCCCACGGGTGCGGTGACCGGCCGGGACTTCCCCGAAACGAGGGAATACGCGGGCGGCTACGGCTGCTCGTCCGGGTGCTTGTCGGCCTCGTCGTACGTGGAGGTGCCCGAGTCCAGCAGGGGCTCCTGCCGCTTGAGATGGGCGGGGGCGAAGGCCCGCAGCAGGTGGTAGCCGGCGATGACCACGATCGTTCCGAGGGCGATGCCGCTGAGCTCGAAGGTGTCGGTGATCTTCAGGCTGACCCCGCCGACGCCGATGATGATGCCCGCCGCCGCCGGTACGAGGTTCAGCGGATTGCGCATGTCCACCTTGGCGTTGATCCAGATCTGGGCGCCGAGCAGGCCGATCATGCCGTACAGGATCACGGTGATCCCGCCGAGGACCCCGCCGGGGATGGCGGCGACCACCGCACCGAACTTCGGGCAGAGTCCGAACAGCAGGGCGAAGCAGGCCGCGGCCCAGTAGGCGGCGGTCGAGTAGACGCGGGTGGCCGCCATGACGCCGATGTTCTCGGAGTACGTCGTGTTCGGCGGCCCGCCGACGGCCGTCGACAGCATGGAGGCCGCGCCGTCCGCTGCGATCGCGGTGCCGAGCTTGTCGTCGAGCGGCTCGCGGATCATCTCGCCGACGGCCTTGACGTGTCCGGCGTTCTCCGCGATCAGCGCGATGACCACCGGCAGGGCGACCAGGATCGCCGACCACTCGAAGCTCGGTGCGTGGAAGGACGGGAGGCCGATCCAGTCGGCCCTGCCCACGCCCGACAGGTCGAGCCGCCAGTGGTCGACGGCTTCCGCGCCGCCGGCGGGGGAGTGGATCCTGCCGAAGATCCGGTCGAGGACGAAGGACAGCGCGTAACCGAAGACGAGTCCCAGGAAGATGGCGATCCGGGAGAAGAAACCGCGCAGACACACCACGGCTAGCGCGGTGAACAGCATCGTCAGCAGGGCCGTCCACTGGTCCTGCGGCCAGTACGTCGTGGCGGTCACCGGCGCCAGGTTGAAGCCGATGAGCATGACGACCGCACCGGTCACGATCGGCGGCATCACGGTGTGGATGATGTGCGCCCCGAAGCGCTGCACCGCGAGGCCCGCGAGGAAGAGCGCCGCGCCGACGACGAAGACCGCGCCGGTCACGGTGGCGCTGTCACCGCCCGAGGCCCGGATGGTGGCGGCGACGCCCACGAAGGAGAGCGAACAGCCGAGGTAACTGGGCACCTTCCCGCGGGTCGCCAGCAGGAAGATCGCCGTCGCGATGCCGGACATCATGATCGCGAGGTTGGGGTCGAGCCCCATCAGGATCGGGGACACGAAGGACGCCCCGAACATCGCCACCACATGCTGGGCCCCGAGACCCGCGGTGCGCGGCCAGGAGAGCCGCTCGTCGGGGCGTACGACGGCGCCCGGAGCGGGAGTCCGCCCGTCGCCGTGCAGGGTCCAGCGCACGCCGAGGTTCACGGGCCGCTCCACTTCCACAGTCGTTCGATGATCGGCGCAATCGTAGTGGCCGATAAGCGCCGCAGTCCCATCCGTGAATCGTGCGCGCAGCATTGTCACTCGTACCTGGTGGCCCTACGCTCGCACGGTCCCGTTCATGAATCTCGTTCACGTATCTGATGGGAGTGCTCGATGACCGTAAGACCTCGACGCCGCTGGGGAGTTGTGCTCACCGCTCTCGCCGGCTGCGTCGCCGTCCTCGTACCGACCGCGGCGTCCCAGGCCGCCACCGCCGGCTCGCACCAGGTGCCGAGGACGGCGGTCATCGACGGCAAGCGGCTGGAAGACGCCAGAAAGCGGCTGGAGCGCGGTGATCCGGCCCTGCGCCGGGCCGTCAGGGATCTGACCGTCCGCGCGGACGGCTGGCTCGGGCAGGGGCCCTGGACCGTGGTGGACAAGCCCAAGCCCGCGCCGAGCGGCGATGTCCACGACTATCTGAGCCAGGCGCCCTACTGGTGGCCCTCGCACCCCAAGACCCCCGAGAATCCCTGGGGTTGCCCCTACGTCCAGCGGGACGGCGAGCGCAATCCCGAGGTCGACACCGGCACCGACCGCCCCGACATCGGCAAGGTCGTCAACTCCACCACCACGCTCAGCCTCGCCTGGTACTACACCGGCGAGAAGAAGTACGCCGAGCACGCCTCGAAGATCCTGCGCACCTGGTTCGTGGACCCGGCCACCCGGATGAACCCCCACCTGAACCACGGGCAGTTCATCCCCTGCAAGTACGACGGCCGAGCGATCGGGATCATCGACTTCTCGCAGATGTACACCAGCGTGCTGGACGCCATCGCGATCCTCGACACCGGAGCCCCCGGCTGGTCCGGGAAGGACCGCTCCGGCATGCGTGCCTGGAACACCGCGTTCCTGGACTGGCTGGTGAACAGCCCGTTCGGCAAGCAGGAGGCGGCGGCCAAGAACAACCACGGCACCTTCCACGACATGCAGGTCGCCGCTCTCGCCGTCGCGACCGGGGACAAGGCGCTCGCCCGCCGGACCGTCCTCGACGCGCGCGCGAAGCGCATCGACCCGCAGATAGCCGCCGACGGGAGCCAGCCGCAGGAGCTCGCCCGCACCCGCAGCTGGCACTACTCGACCTTCGACCTGGTCGCGTACACACGGCTCGCGGACATCGGCAGGAAGGTCGGCGTCGACCTGTGGGCCTACCGCGGGCCGCAGGGGCAGAGCCTGTTCAAGGCTGTCGACTATCTGCTGCCCGCGGCGACCGGCGCGGCCCCGTGGCCGCATCCGGAGCTCGAGTTCTACCGGTACGCGGCGACCGATGTCGTGCACGCGGCGGCCGACGCGGGTGACCGCAGGGCCAAGGCGGCCGTCCCCCGGCTCCAGGCACCTCCGGGCGGAGATCTCTGGGCGCTGCGGCCCGCGGCGGAACAGCTCGATTCGATCGCCGGCTGACCGAGGCCGGGAAGCGGAGAAGCCCGGCGCGCGCGGAGCCCGCCGGGTTCCATGAACGGCTCAGGTCCGGGCCTCAGGTCCGGGGCTCGGATACGGCCCGGTCCTGAGTCCCCGCCTTGGCCTGCTCCCGCCCGGCCGACCGCAGCACGCCCGCCCCCAGGGTCAGCCCGAACGCCAGGGCCGTCACCAGGGAGAAGGAGACCACCAGGCTGGTGGCGTCGGCGACCGCACCGATCGCCGAGGGCGCGATCAGGCCCGAGGTGTAGGTGATGGTCGCGACGCCCGCGATGGCCTGGCTGGGGTTCGGGCCGCTGCGTCCGGCCGCCGCGAAGGCGAGCGGGACGACGACGGCGACACCCAGTCCGATGAATCCGAAGCCGGTCATCGTCAGCGCCGGATGCGGTGCGAGGACGACCGTGAGCCCGCCCGCCGTCGCGAGGACTCCGCCCCAGCGCACCGTACGCACGGGACCGAAACGGTCCACGATCCGGTCGCCCGCGAGCCGGGCGACGGCCATCGTCAGAGCGAAGGCCGTGGTCGACGCGGCCGCGAGACCCGGCGACGTGTCCATCACGTCCCGCAGGTAGACCGCCGACCAGTCCAGGCTCGCGCCCTCGGCGAAGACCGCGCAGAACCCGATCGCCCCGATGACGACGGCCGATTTGGGCGGCAGGGCGAAGCGCGGCGGCGGCTCCTCGTCGGGCGCGCTGCGCAGATCCAGTACGCCCTGGCAGGCGATCAGTCCGAGCACGGTCAGGGCAAGCGCCGCGAGGGTGTGGTGCAGGCGGGCGTCGGTACCCAGATGGGCCGCGAGGGTGCCGCCGGCCGATCCGATCAGGGCGCCCGCGCTCCACATGCCGTGCAGTCCGGACATGATCGAGCGGTCGAGCCGGTTCTCGATCTCCACCCCGAGGGCGTTCATCGCCACGTCGGACATGCCTGCCGTCGCGCCGAACACGAACAGCGCCGCGCACAGACCGAGCAGGTTGGGCGCGAGGGCCGGGAGCGTCAGGGCGAGGGTCCACAGGGCGAGCAGTCCGCGCAGCGCGTTGCGCGCGCCGAAGCGATGGCTGACCGCGCCGGCGAGGGGCATCGCGACCGACGCGCCGAGGGCGGGGAAGGCGAGAGCGAGGCCCAGCTGTCCCGCGCTGACCGCGGCATGGTCCTGGATCCACGGAATGCGGGTGGCGAAGCTGCCGGTGACCGCGCCGTGCACACAGAAGACCGCGGCGACGGCGAACCGCGCCCGCCGCAACCGCCGCTGCCCGTAGGCCGCTTCCTCCGCCATGACTCTGCTCCTCCCCTTGGTTGGTCGGCGTAAACTATCAGGAACCCTGCCTGATAAATAGTGGGCGGGTCAGATCTGGAAGGATCCAGGCATGCCCGCATCCCCCAGTACCGCCCGGGCCATCAACGACCGGGTCGCCCTTCAACTGCTCCAGCGCGAGGGCCCGTTGACGGCAGGGCAGCTCAAGGTCATGACCGGCCTGTCCCGGCCCACCGTCGCCGACCTGGTGGAACGGCTCCAGGGCTCCGGCCTGATCCAGGTCGTCGGAGAGTCGGGGGAGCAGCGGCGTGGGCCCAATGCCCGGGTGTACGGGATCGTCGCCGACCGCGCGCATCTCGCCGCCCTCGACGTCCGCACCCAGGGGGTGACCCTCGTCGTCGCCGATCTGCTGGGCGTCACCCTCGCCGAGGCGTCGCTGCCCATCGGCGACGACACCGGCACCGAGCCCGCCGTCGAGCGGGCGGTCGCCCTCCTGGAACGGACCGTGCGCGAGGCGGGTGCGGCCCGGCTGCACAGCGTCGGCATCGGGGCGCCCGGCCTCATCGACCCTTTGAGCGGCGAACTGCGCGACACCTCCGGGCTGCCCGCCTGGCACCGCCGCCTGGTCGCCGCGCTCCAGGACCGGCTGCCGGCCCGGGTCGTGGTGGAGAACGAGACCAATCTCGCCGCGCTCGCCGAACAGCGGGCCGGCGCCGCGCGCGACCGCGACACCTTCGTCTATCTGTGGCTCGGCCACGGGGTCGGCGCCGCGCTCTTCCTGGACGGCAGGCTCCGCCGCGGAGCTTCGGGCGGTGCGGGCGAGATCGGCTTCCTGCCGGTGCCGGGCACGGCCGGGCTGCCGTCGGCGAACGACTGTGACGGCGGCTTCCACTCGCTGGCGGGCTCCGCCGCGATCTGCGAACTGGCCGAGCAGTACGGCATCGAGGCAGCACCGGCGCGCGGCCCCGCGGCGGCCGCGCTGGTCGCCGCCGCGGTCGCCGGGGACCACGCAGGCTTCCTCGACGCACTGGCGCACCGCCTCTCGCTCGGTGCGGCCGCGGTCGCCTCGGTCCTCGACCCGGGCTGTGTCGTCCTGGGCGGCGAGGTCGGCCGGGCGGGCGGCGAGGAGCTGGCCGCCCGGGTCGAGACCAGGCTGGCGGCGCTGACCCCGCTCCCGACCCAGGTCCGCGCCGGTGATCTGGGCGGCGACGCGGTGCTGCACGGTGCGCTGCTGACGGCCCGGGAGGCGGCGCAGGACGAGCTGTTCGCCCCGGGGGCGTGAACTCGCCGGTGCGGGACGCTCGACGCGATGTGCTCTGCGGGGCCGGGCGTGCGGGGCGCGGGGCCCGCGGGAGCGGGACGCTCGGCGTGCGGGGCGCCCGCGCGGCGGTTCAGGACGCTCGACGCGAGGACGCGAGCCCAGCCGTAGCGGGGCGTTGGGCGTACGGGGCGCCGCGGGAGCGGGAGGCTCATCGTGCGGATCGCCCGCCCGGCGGTCCAGGACGCTGGGCGCGGGGACGCGAGCCCGGCGGTACCGGGGCGCTCCGCGCCGGGTGCCCAGCACAGCTCTGCGGCGCCCGTGTGTTCAGCGTGCGGGGCGCGGGCCCTGCGGGAGCGGGGCGTTCAGCGTGCGGATCGCTCGCCCGGCGGTAGCGGGACGCTCGTCGTGCGGATCGCCCGCCCGGCGGTTCAGGACGCTCGGCGCGGGGGCGCGGGGGCGCGAGGACGCGACGCGTCGGGGCGGCGCTCAGTCCTTCCGCCGCGCCAGGAACTCCTCGAACGTGACCCGCCCCACCGCCCGTTCCGGTGTCAGATGGCCGCCCGCGCGGAAGCCCGCGTACGCCTTGCCCGCGAGCCGCACCGGCACGATCCGGCGGCGGCGTCCGGTCGCCCGGAGGTGTACGCGGGCCAGGTCGGCGAGCGGCCGGATCTGCGGGCCGCCCATGTCGGCGACCCGGCCAACGGGCGGTCCGAGGGCCAACTCGGCCAGCCGGTCGGCCACTTCGCCCGCGTCGACCGGCTGGACGCGTACACCCGACGGCAGGGGCAGTACAGGAAGCCTGGACGCGCCGGCCAGCAGGCTCAGCACCAGCTCGTGGAACTGGGTCGTGCGCAGCACCGTCCATCCCGGGCCGCCGGACGCGCCCGACCGCTCGATCAGTTGCTCCACCTCGCGCTTCACCCGGTAGTAGCCGAGCGGAACCCGGTCCACGCCGACGATGGAGATGTAGATCAGATGTCCGACACCGGCCCGGCGGGCCGCCGTGAGCAAGCGGGCAGCGGACCGGTCGTCGCCGCCGCGGGGGCTCGTCGCGCAGTGGACGATCGCGTCGACCCCTTCGACCGCAGCGTCCAGGCCCGTACCGTCGCGCAGATCCACGGCGTACGGCTGGGCACGGCGGCTGAGGACGCGGACGTCGTGCCCGTCGCGGCGCAGACGCGCGCTCACCAGAGTGCCCAGTGTCCCCGTGCCGCCCGTCACCAGGATCGAGGTCATGGTGCTCACCCTGCCAGGTCCGGCAGAAGCCCGACGGCGGCAAGGGCCGGGACTCCGCCGCCGGGCAGTCCACACCCCGCAGGCATGCCGAGGTGGGCCAGAGACTAAAAGGACTAGACCAGTGCGTCAATAGGTCCGAACCGACCGCGGTCCGAGGGGGGTTCACCCCGCGGTCCGGCCGGGCGCTCGCCCTCTTGCGTGGCATGTCTAGACTTGTGAGTCAGCACACATCTGATCACTCGCATGGCCCACGCCCAGGCGTGGCAGAATTGCCCTGTATCAGCAGCAGCGCACTCCGGGGTCGGTGAAATTCCGAACCGGCGGTTACAGTCCGCGACCCGTCCGCATCCAGCGGCCGGTTGACCAGGTGAAATTCCTGGACCGACGGTTAAAGTCCGGATGGGAGGCAGTGCGCGGCGGGCGGCCCTACGCGGCATGCCGGTCGTAGTGGCTGGTCGTCTACCGGCGACCGGCGTGCTCGGCCCAGGCGCAGCCGTACGGCGACGTCCCGCTTCTCTGTCGTTCGTCGACAGGCCCCGGAGTCCGTGCCCGAAGAGGCAGGAGGACCCGGTGGCCACCGCAGCCGACATCACCGCCATGCGCCGAGCGATCACGCTCGCCGCCCGCGGACTCGGCTCCACCAGCCCCAACCCGGTAGTCGGGTGTGTCATCACCGATGCCTCCGGCCGGATCGTCGGCGAGGGCTACCACGAGCGCGCCGGCGGCCCGCACGCCGAGGTCCACGCCCTGCGCGACGCGGGTGACCGGGCCCGTGGCGGCACCGCCTACGTCACCCTCGAACCCTGCAACCACACCGGTCGCACCGGCCCCTGTTCCCAGGCTCTCGTCGACGCGGGGATGGGCCGCGTGGTGTACGCCGTCGCCGACCCCAACCCACAGGCCACCGGCGGCGGTGACACCCTGCGCGCCGCCGGGATCCCGGCGGAGGCGGGCCTGCTCGCCGAGGAGGCCGCGGCGGGCAACACCGCCTGGCTCACCGCCATGCGCCGCGGCCGCCCGTTCGTCCGGTGGAAGTACGCCGCGACCCTGGACGGCCGTATCGCCGCCGCCGACCGCACCAGCCGCTGGATCACCTCGTCCGAGTCCCGCGCCGACGTCCACCGGCTGCGCGCCGAGGCCGACGCGGTCGTGGTCGGCTCCGGCACGTTCCGCGCGGACGACCCGCACCTCGCGGTCCGCGGGATCGAGGGCGCGACCCAGCCCCTGCGGGTCGTTCTCGACACCGAGGCCACTGCGGTGAAGCCCGGCGCCCGGATCCTCGACGACGCGGCGCCCACGCTGGTCGCGATCGCCGACGACGCGACCACCGATCTCCCCGATGTCGTACGGCTGCCGAGGGCCGCGCGCGGGCTGTCCGTGCCTGCACTGCTGGCGGCCCTCCACGAACGCGGCGTCCGCTCCGTCCTGCTCGAAGGCGGGCCCACCCTCGCCGGCGCCTTCGTCGCCGAGGGAGCGGTCGACCAGGTGGTCGGCTATCTGGCCCCCGTCCTCCTCGGCGCGGGCCCCGCGGCCCTCGCCGACGCCGGAATCTCCACTCTCCCCGAGGCGTTGCGCCTCGACGTGACGGAGGCCGTCCGTATCGGCCCCGATCTGCGTATCACTGCCACACCGAAGGAGCGCTGAGCGTGTTCACCGGAATCGTCGAAGAATTGGGTGAGGTCACCGCCGTCGAGAATCTCGGCGACTCCTCGCGTTTCCGACTGCGCGGACCCGTCGTCACCGACGGCGCCAAGCACGGCGACTCGATCGCCGTCAACGGCGTCTGCCTCACGGTGGTCGACACCGCCGACGGCGAGTTCACGGCCGACGTGATGGCCGAGACGCTCGACCGCTCCAGTCTCGGTGCGCTTCAGGCAGGTTCCCGCGTCAACCTTGAACGGCCCATGGCCGTCGGCGGGCGGCTCGGCGGGCACATCGTCCAGGGACATGTCGACAATGTCGGCACGGTCCTGGAACGCAAGCCCTCCGAGAACTGGGAGATCGTCAAGATCTCGCTCCCCGCCGACCTCACGCGCTATGTGGTCGAGAAGGGCTCCATCACCGTCGACGGCGTCAGCCTCACCGTCGTCGACGCCGGACCCGACTACTTCACGATCAGCCTCATCCCCACCACCCTCGCGCTGACCACGCTCGGCATCAAGCAGAGCGGTGACCCGGTCAACCTCGAGGTCGACGTCATCGCCAAGTACGTCGAGCGGCTGCTCGGCGCCGGTACCGAGGAGACGGCACGGTGAGCGCTCTGTCCTGGCTCAACACCGAGGCCTTCACGGCCTTCGACCAGCACATCCTGTGGTCGGACATGATCGGGAACTGCGTCGGGCTGTTCGCGCTCGCGCTCGGCTGGCGGCGCTCCATCTGGACCTGGCCGGCCCAGTTCGCCTCCGGCGTCATCCTCGTCGCGGCGTACGCCTCCGCCCAGCTCAGCGGCGGAGTCGGCAAGCAGCTCCTCGTCATCGGTGTGGCGCTCTGGGGCTGGCAGCAATGGCGCCGCGGCCGGCAGCAGGCCCAGGACGGGTCCATCGCCGTCCGCTTCGCCACCTGGAAGGAGCGCGGCCTCCTCGCGGGCGGTGCCGTCGTCGGCACACTGGCCGTGGGCGGGCTGTTCACCCTCTACCCGTCGCTGTCGTGGAGCCCGTGGGCCGACGCGTACATCTTCGTCGGCACGCTCGTCGCGATGGTCGCCCAGGCCCGTGGGCTGGTCGAGTTCTGGTTCGCCTGGCTGCTCGTCGACCTCGTCGGCGTCCCGCTGGCCTTCAACAGCGGCCTGGCCTTCTCCGGTCTGGTCTACGTGGTCTACTTCGCGCTCGTCCTGTGGGGCATGCGCGACTGGTGGCTGCGCTCCCGTGGGAGCGTCAAGCCCGCTCTGGAAGGAGCAGCAGCATGACGGCACAGCCCACCTGGTACTCCACCGACAACGTCGAGGACTTCGCCCTCGACCCGGTCGAGCAGGCCATCCGTGACATCGCCGCCGGCCGCCCCGTCGTGGTCGTCGACGACGAGGACCGCGAGAACGAGGGAGACCTCGTCATCGCCGCAGAGAAGGCCACCCCCGAGATCGTCGCCTTCATGATGAGCGAGTGCCGCGGGCTGATCTGCGCGCCGATGGAGAGCGGCGAGCTGGAGCGGCTGGAGCTGCCCCAGATGGTGGAGCACAACACCGAGTCCATGCAGACGGCCTTCACCGTCTCCGTCGACGCGAGCTCCGCCCACGGGGTCACCACCGGAATCTCGGCTGCCGACCGCGCCACCACACTCCAGCTGCTCGCCGGCGGCCGCGCCGAGGCCTCCGACTTCGTGCGCCCCGGCCATGTCTTCCCGCTGCGGGCCAAGTCCGGCGGCGTCCTGGTCCGCAACGGTCACACCGAGGCCGCCGTCGACCTCGCCCGGCTCGCCGGCCTGCGCCCCGCCGGCGCGATCGTCGAGATCGCCGGCGAGGACGGGGTGATGCTGCGGCTGCCCGAGCTGATCCCGTTCGCCCGCAAGCACGGCCTGACGATCATCTCCATCGAGGACCTGATCGCCTACCGGCGCTCCGCCGAGCCGACGGTCAAGCGCGAGGCCGAGGTCAATCTGCCCACCTCCTTCGGGCAGTTCACGGCCTACGGCTACCGCTCCACCGTCGACGGCATCGAGCATGTGGCGCTCGTCCACGGCGACATCGGCGACGGCGAGGACGTCCTCGTGCGGGTCCACTCCGAGTGCCTGACCGGCGACATCTTCCACTCGCTGCGCTGCGACTGCGGTCCCCAGCTCCAGGAGTCCATGGAGCACATCACCAAGAACGGCCGGGGAGTGGTCGTCTATCTCCGCGGTCACGAGGGCCGCGGCATCGGCCTGCTGTCCAAGCTGCGCGCGTACGAACTCCAGGAGCGCGGCCGCGACACCCTCGACGCCAACCTCGAACTGGGGCTGCCCGCCGACGCCCGTGACTACGCGGCCGGCGCCCAGATCCTCGAGGATCTCGGTGTCCGCAGCCTGCGGCTGATGACCAACAACCCCGACAAGATCAGCGCGCTGGTCCGGCACGGCCTCACCGTGCACGGCCGCGAGCCCATGCCCGTCCACGCGGGCGAGCACAACCTCCGGTATCTGCGCACCAAGCGGGACCGGATGGGACACGATCTGCCCCGGCTCGACGCCACCGGCGCGTCCGCCTGCGGCAACCAGTAAAGCCAGTAAGCGTCAAGGAGAGACATGAGCGGCAAGGGTGCACCCGAACTGTCCGTACGCAACTGCGGCGATCTGCGGGTCGCGGTGATCGCGGCGCAGTGGCACGAGAAGGTCATGGACGGGCTGGTCGACGGCGCTCTGCGCGCACTGCACGAGCTGGGCATCGACGAGCCGACACTGCTGCGCGTCCCCGGCAGCTTCGAGCTTCCGGTGGTCGCCAAGGTGCTGGCCGGCCGCGGCTACGACGCGATCGTGGCGCTCGGCGTCGTCATCCGCGGCGGTACACCGCACTTCGAGTACGTGTGCCAGGGCGTCACCCAGGGCCTCACCCAGGTGTCGATCGACACCGGTGTCCCGATCGGGTTCGGCGTGCTGACCTGTGACAACGAGGAGCAGGCGCTGGACCGGGCCGGGATCGAGGGGTCGCACGAGGACAAGGGGCACGAGGCAGTGACCGCCGCCGTGGCCACCGCGGCCACGCTCCGGACCGTCAGCGAACCCTGGCGCTGAGCGTCCCGCCGGCGCCCCTCGGCCGAGGCGCTGCATGTCCGCCCTTCCGCACCCTTTACTCTGAGACCATCATGGCGAACAAAACCTTCGAAGAGCTCTTCGCAGAGCTGCAGCTCAAGGCGAAGAACGGCGACCCGGCCACCTCCCGCACCGCCGAACTGGTGGACAAGGGAGTGCATGCCATCGGCAAGAAGGTCGTCGAGGAGGCCGCCGAGGTCTGGATGGCCGCCGAGTACGAGGGCAAGGAAGCCGCCGCCGAGGAGATCTCGCAGCTGCTGTACCACGTCCAGGTGATGATGGTCGCGCGCGGGATCTCGCTCGACGACGTCTACGCCCACCTCTGAGCACACCCGTCACACGCAGAACACTCCCTACGCACGAAGGAAGCCCGACTCATGCTGCGCATCGCCGTCCCCAACAAGGGTTCACTGTCCGGACCTGCGTCGGCGATGCTCCATGAGGCCGGCTACCAGCAGCGCAAGGAGTCCAAGGAGCTCGTGCTCGTCGACCCCGAGAACGAGGTCGAGTTCTTCTACCTGCGTCCGCGCGACATCGCGATCTATGTGAGCTCCGGCCGGCTCGACATCGGTATCACGGGCCGCGATCTGCTGCTGGACTCCGGCGCCAGCGCCGAGGAGATCCTCCAGCTCGGCTTCGCCCGTTCCACCTTCCGCTACGCGACCAAGCCCGGCACCGCGTCCGGGGTCGGCGAGTTCGGCGGCATGACGGTCGCCACCTCCTACGAGGGCATCGTCGCCAAGCACCTCGCCGAGCACGGCGTCGACGCCTCCGTCGTCCACCTCGACGGCGCGGTCGAGACGGCGATCGAGCTCGGCGTGGCCCAGGTCATCGCCGACGTCGTGGAGACCGGGACCTCGCTGCGCAACGCGGGCCTCCAAGTGATCGGCGAGCCGATCATGACCTCCGAGGCGGTCGTCATCCGGCGCACCGGCGCGGACACCGACGACCCGAAGGTGCAGCAGTTCCTGCGCCGCCTCCAGGGCGTCCTGGTCGCGCGGAGCTACGTGATGATGGACTACGACTGCCGGGTCGAGCACCTGGAGCAGGCCGTGGCCCTCACCCCGGGCCTCGAGTCCCCGACCATCTCGCCGCTGCACCACGAGGGCTGGGTCGCCGTGCGCTCCATGGTCGCCGCCAAGGAGGCGCAGCGGATCATGGACGATCTCTACGACCTGGGCGCTCGCGCCATCCTCACCACCGCCATTCACGCCTGCCGGCTCTGAGGATGTCCGACACCATGCCCGCTTCCGCGCCCGAAGTCCCCGCGCTCCCGGTCACGTTCCGGCCCACACGCACCCGTGTCGTCCTGCTGACCGTGGGTGCGGCGATGTTCGTCGTCATCACCGCCGTCGCCCTGCTGCTGGAGAACCTCAGCGCTGCGGAGCGGAGCAGCTTCGTCTTCACCGCGGTGCTGTTCTTCGGCGTCCTGATGCTGCTGAGCCGGCCCAAGGTCGTGGCCGACACGAGCGGGGTCACCGTCGTCAACCTCACCAGGACCCGTCGCCTGGAGTGGGCGGAGATCCTCCGTGTCAACCTCCGTCCGGGTGACCCCTGGGTCTTCCTGGATCTGAGTGACGGAACCAGCCTGCCGGTCCTGGGCATCCAGCCCGGAATCGCCAGGCAGCACGCGATCCGTGACTTCCGCGCGCTGCGGGCGCTGTCGGAGTCCCGCGGCAGCTCGGACGCTCACTGAGCCTTTCGAGCGGCGATGCCCCTGCCGCGTCCGCGGCTTGCTTGTCTACTCTTGGGGACGGCGGCGCCAGGCGCGCCCCGTCCCGCCCACCCCCGGCCGCCCGCGGCCCGCGGGACTCTCCACCGACCCGAGGAGTGACTCCCTCCAGCAATGGACGGATCGTCCGGTAGTACCTGCGCCGCCCCCTCCCAGGAGGCGGCGGCATGATCATCCCCCTGTCGCTGCTCACCGCAGCCTTCCTTCTGATCCTCGCCAACGGCTTCTTCGTCGCGGCGGAGTTCGGTCTCGTCACCGTCGACCGGCCCGACGCCGAACGGGCCGCCGCCGAGGGCGACCGCCGGGCCGGCAACGTCGTCCGGGCGCTGCGCGAGCTGTCGTTCCAGCTGTCCGGCACCCAGCTCGGCATCACCATCACCTCGCTCGTCGTCGGCATGCTCGCCGAACCGGCACTCGCCCGGCTGCTCCACGGGCCACTGACGGCCACCGGGCTGCCCGCGGGGGCCGTCTCCGGAGCCGCGGTGGTGATCGGCATGCTGCTCGCGTCCGCCGTCCAGATGGTGATCGGCGAGTTGGTCCCCAAGAACTGGGCCGTCTCCCGGCCGCTCCAGGTCGCGCGGTTCGTCGCCGGCCCGCAGTATCTGTTCTCGACCCTCTTCCGCCCGGTCATCACGCTGCTCAACTCGACCGCCAACCGTCTCGTACGGCTGTTCGGTGTCGAGCCGGCCGACGAGCTGGCGTCCGCGCGCACCCCCGGCGAGCTGATGTCCCTGGCCCGCCATTCGGCCCTGGCCGGCGCGCTGGAGCAGGACACCGCGGACCTGTTCGTCCGCACCCTCTCGCTCGGCCATCTCACGGCGCAGCATGTGATGACGCCGCGGGTGAAGATGAGCGCGCTCCGGACCGATGCCACGGCGGCCGACGTCCTCAACCTCACCCGGGCGACCGGGCTTTCACGCTTCCCCGTCTACCGCGAGCGCATCGACGAGATCGTCGGCATGGTGCACCTCAAGGACGCCCTCGCGGTCCCCGCCGACCAGCGCACGCGCGTCCCCGTCGGCGAGGTCGCCGTAGCGCCGCTGCTGGTCCCCGAGACCCTGCCGGTCCAGCAGTTGCTGGAGCGGCTGCGCAGCGAGCAGCCGATCGCCGTGGTGGTCGACGAGTACGGCGGCACCGCCGGGGTCGTCACCCTGGAGGACATCGTCGAGGAGCTCGTCGGCGAGGTGCGCGACGAGCACGACGCCGAGGCCGACGCCCAGCCCGAACTCGCGCCGGTGGCCGCCGAGGACGGGCGGCCGGCCTGGGAGGCCGACGGCAGCTGCCGGGTGCTCACCCTGCGCCGCATAGGCCTCGATGTGCCCGACGGCCCGTACGAGACCGTGGCCGGACTGGTCGCCGATCTGCTGGGCCGCATCCCCGCCCCCGGTGACCGGGCCGAACTTCCCGGCTGGCGGCTCTCCGTGCGTCAGGTGGAGCGCTACCGCGCCGAGCGGGTGCGCCTCGTGCGCACCGCCGACGTCCCGGTGCTCACGGAGGCCGCGCGATGAGCGTTCTCCAACTCGCCTTCGCCGGCCTGCTGGTGCTCGCGAACGGGTTCTTCGTGGGGGCCGAGTTCGCGCTCGTGTCCGTCCGCCGCAGCCAGGTCGAACCCCTCGCCGCGGAGGGCTCGGCCCGGGCCCGCCAGGTGCTGCACGGACTGGAGAACCTGCCACAGATGATGGCGGCCGCCCAGTTCGGCATCACCATCTGCTCGCTGACCCTCGGCGCTGTCGCCGAGCCGACCGTCGCGCATCTGCTGGAGCCGGTCTTCCACGCGGCACACGTCCCCGAGGGCCTGATCCATCCGCTCGGCTTCGTGATCGCGCTCGCCGTGGTCGTCTTCCTGCATCTCGTCATCGGCGAGATGGTCCCCAAGAACCTCGCCATGGCCGCACCGGAGAAGACCGCGCTCTGGCTCAGCCCGGGCCTCGTCGCCTTCGCCCGGCTGTGCCGTCCGGTCACCGCGGCACTCGGCGCCTGCGCCCGGCTGGTGCTGCGTGCCTTCCGGGTCGAGCCGAGGGACGAGGTGGAGTCGGTCTTCACCAGCGACCAGCTGGGCCAGCTGGTCGAGGACTCGGGGCAGGCCGGGCTGCTGGAGCCGGCCGAGCAGGAGCGGCTGGAGGACGCGCTCGAACTGGGCTCCCGCCCGGTGAGCGACGTCCTGATCACCCGCGCCGCCCTCGTGACGGTGCCGCCGTCGGTCACTCCGCGCCGGATCGAGGAACTGACCGTCCGTACCGGCTACTCCCGCTTCCCCGTGAGCGCCGAGGGGCCGGGGCCGTACATGGGGTACCTCCATGTGAAGGACGTCCTCGACCTGGAGGACCGTGAACGGGCGGTGCCCCAGCACATCTGGCGGCCCATGGCCACGTTGCGGGCCGAGCTGCCGCTGGACGACGCCCTCACCGTGATGCGCCGGGCCGCCACCCATCTGGCGCAGGTCGCGGACGCGTCGGGACAGGTACTGGGCCTGGTCGCCCTGGAGGACGTGCTGGAGATGCTGGTGGGCGAGGTCCGCGACCCGTCCCACCGGATCACCGTGCCGTCCACGCCCCGGACCACGCCCCCGGCCCGGGACACCGCGCTGGTCGGCTGAGGCTCAGAGCGGTGGAGGCTCCTGGGAGCCGCGGTCCCGCGGACCGCGGCCCGACAGGACCTCGCCGTACGCCTGCATGAGATCGGGCAGCCGCAGGGTGGCCAGATCCTCGCGGGTCGGCGTGCCGGGGTAGCCGGACAGCCGCAGATCGCGGTACGCGCAGCTCTTCTCGTACAGGGTGCGCAGAAAGCGGCCGTTGCCCAGCTCGTCGATCCAGCTCTGGTCGACCACATGGCCGCTGATGGACCGCAGCTCGTCGACGGCCTCCTCGTCCCACGTGTCGCCGTTGTCGGCGGCCAGCACCTGCCCGATCGCCGTGAGCTCCAGGGGTCGGTACGAGGGAAAGTCGACGCGGGTGGTGAAGCGTGACGACAGCCCGGGGTTCGTGGCGAGCAGCCGGTCCATGCCCTCGGGATAGCCGGCCAGGATGACCACGAGATTGTCGCGGTTGTCCTCCGCCCGCTTCAGCAGCACCTGCAGAGCCTCGTCGCCGTACGCATCGCCCTTGCTGTAGCCGGAGTTGGACAGGCTGTACGCCTCGTCCACGAACAGCACACCGCCGAGCGCCGAGTCGATCAGCTCGTTGGCCTTCACCGCCGTCTGGCCGAGAAACTCGCCCACCAGATCGGACCGTTGGGCCTCCACCAGATGGTCGCCGCCGAGCAGCCCCAGCGCGTAGAAGACCCGGCCGAGGATGCGGGCCACGGTGGTCTTGCCGGTGCCGGAAGGGCCGGAGAAGACGAAGTGGCGCTTGGGCGGCTGTACGGGCAGCCCCTGGCCGGCCCGCAGCCTTGCCATCTTCAGCTGCGCCGACAGGGCGTTGACCTGCCGCTTCACCGGTTCCAGACCCACCATCCGGTCCAGCTCGGCGAGAGCGTCGGCGAGCAGGTCCGGGTCGGTGGGGCCGGCCGGGAAGAGCGGGGGCGCCGGCTGTGCGGGCACCGCCGCCCGGTGGCGGATGGTCTCGGGCGGTGCGGCGGGCACCGAGCCGGGCAGCTGCGTCTGCGGATCGATGCCGATACGGGCGTCGGCGGCCGGGGAGCCTTCCCCCTCCGCCTGAGCGTCCACCGCGTCCTGGCCGTATCCGGCGAGGGAGACGGCGAGCCCGGCCGAGTCGTCGAAGCCGTCCATCCCGTCGTACTCGGCGATCGCGGCGAGCCGGGCCGAGGTGTCCATGAACGCCGGGTCGATACGGTGCACCGCCCGGTACAGTGGCAGCGCGGCCGCGCTGCGCCCGGTGCCCTCATGAGCGCGCGCCAGCCAGTACCGCAGCTCCTTGCGCTGCGGCTGCTCGCTGCGACAGCGCATCAGGGCGGCCGACAGCAGCGGCTCGGCCTGTCCGTACATCTCCAGACGCACCCGGGCCATGCCGCCGAAGAGCCCGGCCTCGATGCCCAGCACCTGATCGTTGACCAGCGGCTCGGTGTGGCGTACGAGCTGCTCCCAGTCCTTGACCAGGTAGGCGCGGCAGGCGTGCAGAAACCGGACCTGCGGGTCCGCGTCCACCGGCGGCAGCCCGGCGAGCGCCCGGTCGAGCTCGGGCACATGGCGGCCGTCGAGCCAGTGGGAGGCGTGCGCCAGCAGGAGATCGCGCGGGCTTTCGAGCACGGGCTGGACCCACCAGCCCAGCCAGTACCAGGAGTTGAGTGTGCGGCGGTGCCGGGCGCGCTGTTCGCCGAAGCGTTCGCGGTTGCGGTACATGCGCAGCAACGCGGTCGTCGTGTCGACGCGCAGCGCATGGAGCCCGAGCCAGCCGTCCGCCATCCCGGGGTCGAGCCGCACGGCGCTGCGGAACTCCTCCTCCGCCTGGGGGTAGGCCCCCATGGTGTAGGCGTCCACGCCGCGCACCCAGGCGAGGTCGGCCGGGGCCGGTGCGCCCTGAGTGCCGATGTCCATCAGGTCCCCCACAAAGTGCACCTGGGCTGTGTTTTCCGGGGGAGCCCCCCGGACCCCCGGCGCCGGGAGGGCGACCGTGGGCAATGCACTGAACCGCCTTGCCGAGGACGGGAATTGACCCCACCGAGGTGCATCGTACCTGCGCAGAGGGGTTGGGCCTAAGGGCACCACAAATGATCCATTGGCGGTGACCCTGGGTGAGCGAAGGCGGGCTGTCGCGCCGGTGAAGTGGGGGAGAGGGGCAGAACGAAGCCCCCGATCACGGGGGAACAACCGGGGGCTTCGCGTCCGCGGCGACTCCGGAAAGCCGCACATTGAGAACGTAAGACCTGTACGCCCCGTCGGTCAAGAAGAGTTGGAGCACTCTTGAGGCGGATTTACGACTGCTCAATATGGGGGTGAAATCCGGTTACCCTCTGTGATGATTCCGTTCAATCGTGCTGTCGCAGAAGGCCTCGGCAGTACCTCATATCCCTCGGAACACTCGCGTACCAGCGAATTCGCGAATGAATACGAGGGGTCGGTCAGGAAATGGCGAGTCTCCGCCATCGTCCAGTCGTCCCAGAACGCCGAAAGCGCATCCCCGTCGCGCAGACGGCCCCGCTGCCAGGACCCGTCGGCGTCCCTGTCCATCCAGAACAGCCATGCCAGATGAGGGCGCAGCGCCCGCCGGCCGGCGCCGACGCCCTCGACCAGCACTATGGGCGCCGGTTCGAGCGTCCGCGCCGAGGTGTACCGCCGCCGGTCCCAGTCGTACGGCTCGTAGCGCGCCTCCGCGCCCCGCGAGAGCGGGGCGAGTACCTGGCGGAGCAGCCGGTGCGTCCAGTCGAAGAACTCCTCGTGGCTCGCCAGGTCGTCGAGATGCAGCACCGGCACTCCGCCCCCGAGGGCCTCCGCGAGCCGTGCGGTGAAGGTGCTCTTGCCCGACCCCGCGTGGCCGTCCACGGCGATCAGCCGCACCGGCCCGCAGGAAGGCGGCAGCGCCCGCAGGACCGGTGCCAGCTGTTCGAGGTCGTCCATTCGGCCACCTTACGAGGGCGCGGTGGAATGCCGCAGGTCACTCCCTATGCGCCGGCCCGCAGAACTTTCAAAGGACAAGACCGATATTGGTGGCGCGACGCGATGCCGGGATGCTGGCAGAACTTGGCAGGGACCCGTAATAGTGGGCCCACTGCAGGCACCGACTTGGGAGCCCCATGGCCAGAGCCACTTCCACTTCCCGCAGAACCGTGCTCGGCGCCGCGTTCGCGGCAGCGGCGGGAGCGGGCGTCCTGTCCTCGTCGGCCGCCGCGGCCACCGCACCCCGGGCGCGAAGAGGTGCCGTGAACGCCGCCGCGGCTCGGAACGGTGCAGGAACGATTCCGTTCGTCGACAACCAGTTCTGGGCGACGTACACCGACTGGCGAGGTGGCACCCTCGCAGGCACCAGGGCGGTCGACGGCAGCCGTCCCGGCGTCGTGATCGCCGCACCCGCCGGCCGTGTCGACTACACCGACCCGCACACCGGGAAGACCGCCGCCTGGGAGTACGCCACCTGGACCTCCCCGGTCCACCGCACCGCGGTGCCCGCGACGGAGCTCGTCGCCTCCTGGAACGCGCACACGCCGCCCGGCACGTGGATCCAGGTCGACCTGCGCGGCCACTACTCCGACGGCACCGTCAGCCCCTGGTTCGTGATGGGGCGCTGGGCGGCGGGCGACGGCGACATCCGGCGGACCTCCGTCGACGGTCAGTCCGACGGCAAGGCCTCCATCTGGACCGACACCTTCTCGATCGACGACGCGGCGAGCGGTCTGCGCCTCGCGACCTACCAGCTGCGCGTCAGGCTCCACCGCAGGCCAGGCTCCGGCCTGACGCCCACGGTCCGGCGGCTCGGCGCGATGGCCTCGGACGTTCCCGACCGGTTCACCGTCCCGGCCTCCACCCCGAAGCTCGCGCGCGAGCTGGCCGTGCCGCGCTACTCGCAGAACACGCACGTCGGCCAGTACCCCGAGTACGACAACGGCGGCGAGGCCTGGTGCAGCCCCACCTCCTCTCAGATGATCATCGAGTACTGGGGCCGGAAGCCGTCCCCCGCGGACCTCGCCTGGGTCAACCCGGCCTTCGCCGATCCGCAGGTCTGCCACGCGGCCCGCTTCACCTTCGACCACCAGTACGAGGGCTGCGGGAACTGGCCGTTCAACGCCGCGTACGCGGCGACCTACCCGGAGATGAACGCGGTCGTCACCCGGCTGTCCTCGCTCGCCGACCTGGAGACGCTGGTGCGCGCGGGCATCCCGGCCATGACGTCGCAGTCGTTCCTCAAGGAGGAGCTGACGGGGGCGGGCTACGGCACCGCCGGTCATCTGATGACCGTGATCGGGTTCACAGCCGCGGGCGATGTGATCGCGAACGACCCCGCGTCGCCGGACAACGCGGCCGTACGCAGGGTCTACCGCCGCCGCGAGTGGGAGAACATCTGGCTGCGGACAAAGCGGTACAACGCGAGCGGGAACGTGTCCTCCGGCACAGGGGGCGTCTGCTACCTCTACTGGCCGGAGGGCCCGACGGCCGCTCAGCGCAAGGCTCTGGAGGCCTTCGGCATCCACTGAGGCGCCGACCGGGCCCCGGGGGCAGTGACGTACGTCTCTACCCTCGGGTCCCGGTCTTTGGCACTGTGGTCGGGTCACCCGGGGGGACGTACACCTGTCAGCCGACCGAGCGAGATGCCCCATGACTTCTTCCGCCACCACCGCAGACCGCGTCCGGACCCGTACCGGCGGCCCCGACGAGGACTCGAACCTCCTCGAGCACATTCTCGGCTGGACCCTCGTCGTCGTGTTCGCCATGCTCGTGACCCAGATCGGCCTGATCTAGCCGCTGCGCAGGTCTGCCATACTGCGGGAATCCTGTGGCAGTTGGAGACTAGGGCGCAATTTGAATAATAGTCAACAACGCGGTGCGACCGAACGATCCCAGGTGCGCCGCGTTGAACTCATCGCAACCGGGCGGAAGTTGTTCGCCGACACTTCCTACGACGCGCTGTCGATGGACGACATCGCGAAACACGCCGGTGTGGCCAAGGGTTTGATCTACTACTACTTCAAGAGCAAACGCGGCTACTACCTCGCGATCATCGAGGACTCGGTGGCCGATCTCGTCTCCGGCGCGGCGAGCGACACCGAACTGCCGCGCGCCCAGCGGGTGCAGCGCACCGTCGAGGGCTATCTGCGCTACGCCCAGCACCACGAGGCAGCCTTCCGCACCATCGTCACCGGCGGCGTCGGGTTCGACACCGAAGTGCAGTCCATACGCGGGGCGGTGCGCGAGGAACTGATCGCCACCATCGCCGAGGGTGCCTACGGCAGACGCGACATCCCCATGATCGCCCGCCTCGCGCTGCTCGGCTGGCTCAGCAGCGTCGAGCAGATCACGCTGGACTGGCTCGCGCACCAGGAGCTGGAGCGGGAGATCGTCTGCGCTCTGCTGATGCGCCAGCTCCGGGCCACTCTCGGCACCATCGAGGAGTTCGAGCCGAAGTGCCCGCAGCCACCGCGCGAACACGTGCCGCCGCCGTATCCGCAGGACACCGTGGTCCAGGCCTGACCTGGGTCTTTCGGGTCTGAGGGGCGGTTTCGGGCCCGACCGGGTGCGTCCGGACCTGTCAGCGGGGCGGGAAGCCCGACCGGCTCCCCGCCCCGCTGACCGTTCTCCTCCGGCTGGCTGCCGGCCTTGATCGGCTCCCCGCTGGCGGTGTCGCCGCTGAGCTCCCAGAAGAGGGTGCCTCCCAGCCCCTGCCGGCTCTTGTCGTCCATCTTGCCGGTGATGGTGGCGGGGGTGTCGTAGCTCCACCACTGGTTCCCGCAGCGCGCGTACGCGGTGCCGGCGACCGTCCCGTTCGCCGGGCACTTCGTCAGTTCCTTGTAGTCGTCGATACCGGGCTCGTACGTGCCGGGCGCGGGTCCCGTCGCCGTGCCGCCGGGCGCCTTCCGGGGCACGCCCGTCCAGCCGCGTCCGTAGAAGCCGATGCCGTGCCGGGGCGGCGGCCGTCGCCGCCGACTTCTCCTGTGGGGCGCTTTCGCCCGCGGCGGCGGCGTGGGCACCCGTCAGCAGGGTCGCGCGGAGCGCGGCGGTGCGGGGAACGCGGTACGCGTTGCGGGAACGACAGAAGGACTAGACCATTGGGTCAATGGTTCGGACCTGGTTCCCCCGCAGGGGAACGGGGGCCGGGCCGGACGGCTCCACCCGTGACGGAAGTCCGCTGATCGGGCATACTCAACCCGCCACAGCCGCCGTCCAGCCCCATCCGTGATCCGGAAAGGCAGCATCGGCCTGGCAGGAAGACCCGGCGGCGCGCACACACCCTTCGCGCGCGACCGCCGCATCGCCCGACAGGGAGGAGAGCGCCGCCATGCCCGACCGCGCCCCGCAGCCGGTGGAACGTCAACTGCCCACCGAGGAGTCCAGGGATCTCATCGCCCTGGTGCGCGACATCATCGAGCGGGAGATCGCTCCACGGGCGGCCGAGGAGGAGGAGGCGGGACACTTCCCCCGCGAGCTCTTCACCCTCCTGTCCCAGTCAGGTCTGCTCGGCCTTCCCTACGACAGCGAGTACGGCGGCGGGGACCAGCCGTACGAGGTCTATCTCCAGGTCCTGGAGGAGCTGGCCGCCGCCCGGCTCACCGTGGGTCTCGGCGTCAGCGTCCACTCCCTTTCCTGCCACGCACTGGCCGGATACGGCAGCAAGCAGCAGCAGAGCGACTATCTGCCCGCCATGCTCGGCGGCGGACTGCTCGGCGCGTACTGCCTGTCGGAGCCCTCGTCCGGCTCGGACGCCGCCTCCCTGCGCACCAAGGCCGTCCGCGACGGCGACGACTGGGTGATCACCGGCACGAAGGCCTGGATCACGCACGGCGGGATCGCCGACTTCTGCACCGTGCTCGCCCGCTCCGGCGGGGAGGGCGCTCGCGGCATCACGGCCTTCCTGGTGCCCGGGGACGCCGACGGTCTGAACGCGGCCGCGCCCGAGAAGAAGATGGGCATGAAGGGCTCGCCCACCGCCCAGATCAACTTCGACGGAGTCCGGGTCTCGGACGCCCGCCGCATCGGCGACGAGGGACAGGGCTTCGCGATCGCGCTCTCGGCCCTGGACTCCGGCCGACTCGGCATCTCCGCGTGCGCCATCGGCGTCGCGCAGGCCGCTCTCGACGAGGCCGTCTCGTACGCCACCGGCCGCCTCCAGTTCGGCCGGCCCATCGCCGACTTCCAGGGCCTGCGCTTCATGCTGGCCGACATGGCCACCCGGATCGAGGCGGGCCGTTCGCTCTATCTGGCGGCCGCCCGGCTTCGGGACGCGGGACGCCCGTTCTCCCGTGAGGCCGCCATGGCGAAACTCTTCTGCACGGACACGGCGATGAGCGTGACGACCGACGCCGTGCAGGTGCTGGGAGGCTACGGCTACACCATGGACTTCCCCGTCGAGCGCTACATGCGCGAGGCCAAGGTCCTGCAGATCGTCGAGGGCACCAATCAGATCCAGCGCATGGTCATCGCGCGCCACCTGGCCGGTCCCGAGACCCGCTGAACCGACGGCGCCGCGGACCGCTCCCGGGCGGTCCCCGGCGCCGTCGGGCGTTCGGCCGCGTCAGCGGATCGAGACGCTGCCCGCCATCTCCGTGTAGTGGGTCCGGCCGGGGTGGACGATCGCGTCGACGGTCCCCCGGCAGTCGAATCCGGTCCACACGGTGGCCGTCGCGTCGGTCCTGTTGGTGATCGAGGACGGGAACCAGGTGACCGGGTAGCACCCGCTCGGATTCTCGTACGCGTCCCGGTTGATGATCAGCGTGCCCCGGGCCGCGTACGCGGAGTTCGGAACCGCGAGCGTCAGCGCCGCCGCCGTCGCGAGCGCACCGAGCACCGTGGCCGTCCGTCTGTGCGTCATCCGTCAGCTCCTTCCACCGGCAGTGGGCCGCGCCCGAAGCGGCCCGCAGGTGGTCCCCACGTAAGCACGCGGGGGGAGAGCGGACGGACGGAGCGCGCAGGCCCGGTCCCGTCAAGTACCGCGTTCACGCCACCAATTCACGACGGGAACCGGGCGCGGTGGAGCAACTCCTGTGAACCGGGGCCGCGTTCGGCTCCAGCTCGCGGCCGTACGAGCGCCGGAGACCGGCGGCGTGGTCGGGCGGGACTCAGCCGTCGGCAGCGCGCAGCCCGAACTGCCCGACAGGGACTGCGCGTTACGACATCCTGCCGGGACGCCCTCAGGCGCGGCGGCTGCGCATCGACGGCATCCGCACCGGACGCGAGCCCGGGCCGCCGACGTGCGAGAAGGGCTGCATCCGCCAGTCCAGGCCCTGAGGCAGCGTCAACAGCAGTGCGGTGTCCTGCTCCTGGACCTCCAGCGACTCGTCCGCGGCGCTCGCCTGCGAGGCGGGCCGGCCGGTGCCGGTGCACACGGTGAGACCGAACGGGTTCCACGGAGTCGGGCACAGCGCGTGCTCCGGAAGGACGTCCTCGTCGGCCAGCAGCGCGATCGGCTGCACGCAGTCCGGGCAGATGACCCGGTACATCTCGTAGGTGTCGTACGCGTCCAGCTCGTCCATCTCGGCGGGCTCAGCCGGATCAACGGGCTCCGGTTCGGTACGGCCGGTGTTCTTGACACTCTGCATGGAGATCTCCCCCTCGGGTGGGCCGACCAGGCACGTGCGGCCTCGACCACAGCAAGCACTTCCCCACGCGCCCGGCAGGTAACCGTGCGGTCACGGCGGAGGCGCCGCCGGGGCTGTGGTGTTCGTCACATGCCCCCCGCAGGTGCCCTCGCATGCCTCTTTCGGCTGTGCCGGAAGCCACCTGGGCAATTAGGTTGATCCGCATGGAGGAGCTGGATCGTCAGATCGTGGAGTTGCTCGTCAAGGACGGGCGGATGAGCTACACCGACCTGGGCAAGGCCACCGGCCTGTCCACATCGGCGGTGCACCAGCGCGTCCGCCGTCTCGAACAGCGCGGCGTCATCCGCGGATACGCGGCGGTCGTCGACCCCGAGTCGGTCGGGCTCCCGATCACCGCGTTCATCTCGGTCAAACCGTTCGACCCCAGCGCCCCCGACGACATCGCCGAACGACTCGCGGACGTCCCGGAGATCGAGGCCTGCCACAGCGTCGCCGGCGACGAGAACTACATCCTCAAGGTCCGTGTCTCCACCCCGCACGACCTCGAGCACCTGCTGGCCCGCATCCGCACCCTCTCCGGCGTCTCCACCCGCACCACGGTCGTGCTGTCGACCCCGTACGAGGCACGCCCGCCGCGTATCTAGGCTGGTCCCATGACCGAGAGCACCGCCCCCCGCGCCGAAGACCGCACCGTCCTGCTGCGCGGCGGAGAAGTCCACAGCCCCGCCGACCCCTTCGCCACCGCGATGGTCGTCGAACGAGGCCACATCGCCTGGGTGGGCTCCGAGGGGGCGGCCGACGGCTTCGCCGACGGGGTCGACGAGATCGTCGACCTCGAAGGGGCCCTCGTCACCCCGGCGTTCACCGACGCCCATGTGCACACCACGGCCACCGGCCTCGCGCTCACCGGGCTCGACCTCTCCGGCGCCGCCACCCTCGCCGACGCCCTGCGTCTCGTACGCGAGCACAGTGCGGCGCACCCCGGAGCTGCCGTCCTCCTCGGCCACGGCTGGGACAGCGCCCGCTGGCCGGAACGGCGTCACCCTTCCCGCGCCGAACTCGACGAGGCGGCCGGCGGCCGACCGCTCTATCTGCCGCGTATCGACGTCCACTCCGCCGTGGTCACCACCGCGCTGCTCGACCTCGTCCCCTCGGTGACCGGTCTGTCCGGCTACCACCCGGACGAGCCGCTCACCGGCGCCGCCCACCACGCGGTGCGGGCCGCCGCGCACGCGGCCGTTGCCCCGGCCCAGCGCGAGGCCGCCCAGCGGGCCGCGCTCGACCACGCCGCGTCCCTCGGCATCGGCACCCTGCACGAGTGCGCCGGTCCCGACATCTCGGACGAGGACGACTTCGCCGGTCTGCTCGCACTCGCCCGCGGCGGAGACGTGCCGCGCGTCGTCGGCTACTGGGCCGAACGCGTGGCCGGCGAGAAGGACGCCCTGCGCCTCAGGGAACTCGGAGCGGCCGGGGCCGCCGGCGATCTCTTCGTCGACGGCTCCCTCGGCTCCCACACCGCCTGCCTCCACACCCCCTACGCCGACGCCGACCACACCGGAACCGCTCACCTCGACGCCGGGGCCGTCGCCGCCCATGTGGCCGCCTGCACCGAGGCGGGGCTCCAGGCCGGCTTCCACGCCATCGGCGACGCCGCCCTCACCACCGTCGTGGACGGCATCCGGGCCGTCGCCGACACGCTCGGCCTCGCCCGCGTCCGCGCCGCCAGACACCGCGTCGAGCACGCCGAGATGCTGACGCCCGAAACCATCGCCGCCTTCGCCGAGTTCGGCCTCACCGCCTCCGTGCAGCCCGCCTTCGACGCGGCCTGGGGCGGCGACGAGGGCATGTACGCCGAGCGGCTCGGTGTGGAGCGGGCGCGCACCCTCAACCCGTACGCCGCCCTGCTGCGCGCGGGCGTCCCGCTCGCCCTCGGCTCCGACGCCCCCGTCACGCCGCTCGACCCCTGGGGCACCATCCGCGCCGCGGCCTTCCACCGCACCGCCGAGCACCGGGTGTCCGTACGGGCCGCCTTCACCGCCCACACCCGGGGCGGCTGGCGGGCCGTGGGGCGTGATGACGCGGGCGTCCTGGTCCCCGGGGCGCCGGCCGACTACGCCCTGTGGCACACCGACGAACTGATCGTCCAGGCGCCGGACGACCGGGTAGCCCGCTGGTCGACGGACCCGCGCTCCGGCACCCCCGGCCTGCCCGACCTCACCCCCGGCACCGAGCTGCCGGTCTGTCTGCGAACGGTGGTATCTGGACAAACGATCTTTGAGCGGCCGAAAGAGTGACGTACGGACATTTCGTACCGCCGACCGGTGCTTCCGAGGTTCGGCCACGACCTGCGGATCTTCGTCTCCGGCCCGGGAAATTGGGCAAATCGCGCAGATCGCACGACTGTTGACACGGAGCGCCCACCGGCCGGTAGGTTCGGCCGAGTCCACCACAGGACGTCCGGCCGGAGAACTTTCTCCCAGTCGTCGAACGCCGCTGGGCCATGGGGCAGAGCACCGCACCGGTGCCCTGCCACTGGGAGCCAGGTTCAGCGCCCGCGCCTCGGGGGCGAGGGAAGGATTCAGCCGGCCGGCAGGTGTGACCCGGGTAGGGCCCGGCGTTCAGTAGACAACGGCTCTCGGTCGACCCGCAGCCAGCGGGTCCCAGGTCGGCCCGAAGGACGCCGGGCCCTGATCCGCACCCGCTGCCTCTCCCCGCCGCACGGCACCCGACACCCCAGGTCCGTGCCGCCGCAGCCTCCCGCCGCACGATCGCTATGGTGGGGCTCTGTGCACGGACATTAAGGGGCAGCAGTGAACGACGGCGCTGGGTCTACCCAAGGCGAAGCCCAGGGGAGGCGGTACGAACCGCTCGGCAGATCCTTGGTGATCATCCCGACCTACAACGAGGCCGAGAACATCAAGGCGATCGTCTCCCGGGTGCGCGAGGCCGTGCCCGACGTGGACATCCTCGTCGCCGATGACAACAGCCCCGACGGCACCGGCAAGATCGCGGACGAGCTCGCGGGCCACGACGAGCAGGTGCACGTCCTGCACCGCAAGGGCAAGGAAGGCCTCGGCGCCGCTTACCTCGCCGGCTTCGCCTGGGGCATGGAGCACGACTACGGCGTCCTGATCGAGATGGACGCCGACGGCTCGCACCAGCCCGAGGAACTGCCCCGTCTGCTGACCGCCCTCAAGGGCGCCGACCTGGTGCTCGGTTCGCGCTGGGTCCCCGGCGGCCGGGTCGTCAACTGGCCCAAGTACCGCGAGTTTCTGTCCCGCGGCGGCAGCACCTACTCCCGCCTCCTCCTCGGCGTCCCGATCCGCGACGTCACGGGCGGCTTCCGCGCCTTCAGGGCCGACACCCTCAAGGGCCTCGGACTCGGCGACGTCGCCTCCCAGGGCTACTGCTTCCAGGTTGACCTCGCCCGCCGCGCGGTGGCCGAGGGCTACCACGTGGTCGAGGTGCCGATCACCTTCGTCGAGCGGGAGCTGGGCGACTCCAAGATGAACCGCGACATCGTCGTCGAGGCGCTGTGGCGCGTCACCGCGTGGGGTGTCGGCGACCGGGCGAATCGTCTCCTCGGCCGCAAATCCTCGTAGCGGCGACGGTGGTGCCCCTCCCGTCCGTACCGCGATCTTCTTGATCACCCGCTTACGCCACTCCGGCGGGCGCCCAGGCACACTGGGAGCATGACGACCGGCGCAATGCCCCCGACAGCCCCCAAGCGCTCACGCGCCCGCAACCTGATTCCCCTCGCTGTTGCCGCCTGGCTGGTGCTCGAGATCTGGCTGCTGACCCTCGTCGCCGGGGCGGCCGGCGGGCTGACCGTTCTCGCCCTGCTGATCGGCGCCGGCATCGTCGGCGGCGCCGTAGTGAAGCGCGCCGGACGGAGGGCCTTCCGCAACCTCACCGAGACCGTGCAGAGGCAGCAGAACGGCCAGGCGCCGCCCCCGGAGAGCGGCAGCACCGGCAACGGCTTCCTGATGCTCGGCGGGCTGCTGATCATGCTGCCCGGCTTGATCTCCGACGTGGTGGGCCTGGCCCTGCTCGTCCCGCCCGTCCGCTCGTACCTCGGGCGCCGCGCGGAGCGGTCCCTCGAGCGCCGGATGCGGGCGGCGGACCCCGGCAGCCTGGGAGACGCCTTCCAGCAGGCCCGTATTCACCGCCCCGACGGCAAGATTGTGCAGGGTGAAGTCATCCGCCAGGACGCGGGACAGCAGTCCGGCGGGTACCAGGACGAGGGCCCGAGGCCGCCGCTCACGCCCTGAGCGGCACCCTTTTGGCGCGCGGCGGGTTCGCGGGTGGCGTGCGTGTGGCCCGGTGCGCACCCGCTCCGAGTTTGAGCCGCCGTCCTGCTGACCCCGAACGCCGCCGTCCTGCGGACCCCGGACACAACAGAGCCGCGGGCCGTCTCACCTGGTCGGTGAAACGGCCCGCGGCTCTTGTCGTGCGTCATGCTGTTGTAGGTGGCGCCAGATGGTGCGATGCGGTGTACGCGGTCAGGCGGATCAGGCAGACTTCCGGCTGTCCCGCGGGTGCACGGCGATGTTCATGGCACCGGAGCGCAGGACGGCCAGCCTCTCGGCCAGCACCTCCTCCAACTCCTCGCGGGTACGCCGCTCCATGAGCATGTCCCAGTGCGTTCGCGCCGGCTTGCCCTTCTTCTCCTCGGGGCCATCCCCGTCGACCAGGAGTGCCTGGGCGCCGCACGCCTTGCACTCCCACTCCGGGGGAATTTCCGCCTCGACCGAGAACGGCATCTCAAACCGATGTCCGTTCTGGCATGCGTACTCCACCGCCTGGCGCGGGGCCAGATCGATGCCGCGGTCCGTCTCGTAGCTGGTAACCACGAGGCGCGTGCCGCGGAGAGCTCGCTCACTCATGAATCGTGCCTCCCGGGCTTGTCGCCCACAGGACAGGTGTCGCTGTCGTCGTCATCCGGTCAACGTCCGGTCGGCGGTAAAGATTCCCGTTCCGGGTCATGCGTCGCCCGTCGTGCCGCTGGTATCCCATTGGTTGGGGTACCCACCAGTGCCCGGTTTGTCACATCTGACAGGAAGTGTCACCCAGTGATTTCACTTCTTCAGCTCGCAGTAACGGTCCGCCTGGCAGGCCAAAGGCGTACACTACCGGCCTTTCACTTCAACGTCTAAATCCGGTCCGGCACGGGGTTGCCCGCGGCTGCCACCGCACGGCGTACGGGTACCCGGGCGAGCAGCACGAAACCCAGCCCGAAAAAGACCACCAAAGAGATGATCGCGTCCCGATAACTCCCGGTCAGCTGGTACGCGAGGCCGAAGACCAGCGGTCCGAGCCAGCTCAGGCCGCGATCGCTCATCTCGTACGCCGAGAAGTACTCCGCCTCCTTGCCGCGGGGGACCAGGTGTGAGAAGAGCGACCTCGACAGGGCCTGGCTGCCGCCGAGGACGAGCCCGATCGCGGCGGCGAGGGCGAAGAACCACACCGGAGCCTTCGCCGGGAGGAAGAACCCGCCCGCCAGGATCACGGCCCACACTGCGAGCGACCCGAGAATCGTCCGCTTGGCCCCGTGCGTTCTGGCCAGCCGTCCCATTCCGAGAGCACCGGCCACGGCCAGCACCTGCACCAGCAGAACCGCGACGATCAGGGTCGTCTGGTCGAGCTCCAGCTCCTCGGAGCCGTAGATCGAGGCCTGCGAGATGACCGTCTGGATGCCGTCGTTGTAGACGAGATACGCCAGCAGGAACGACATCGTCAGCGGATGCTTCCGCATGTCCTTGAGGGTCGCCACCAGCTGCCGCCAGCCCGATCCGACCGCCCCCTCGCCGTTCGGCGCGATCCGCCGGTCCCGCAGACGCCGCAGCGGAACCAGCGTGAAGGCGCCCCACCACACACCGGCCGACGCCAGACAGATCCGTACGGCGGCGGATTCGGAGAGGCCGAACGACTCGTGGCCCGAGTAGACGATCAGATTGAGCACCAGGACCAGAGCGCCGGAGGTGTAGCCGAAGGCCCAGCCGCGCGACGAGACCGCGTCGCGTTCGTCCGGCTCGGCGATCTGCGGCAGATAGGCGTTGTACAGGACCATGGAGACGGACAGCGAGGCGTTCGCGACGACCAGCAGAAACGCGCCCAGCAGATAGCGGTCGCCGCCCACGAGGAACATGGCCGTCGTGGCCGTCGCACCCACATACGCGGCCACGGCCAGCAGCGGCTTCTTCCGCCCCGTCCGGTCCGCCCACGCGCCCGCCATCGGCATCAGCAGCACGGCCAGCACCACGGACGCGGAGACCGCGTAGGCGAACACCGATCCCGCGCGTATCGGGACGCCGAGGGGATGGACGAAGCCGTCCGCGTCGGCCGCGGCCTTCGCCACCGACGTCAGATAGGGGCCGAGGAAGACGGTGAGCACACTCGTCGAGTAGACGGAGCAGGCGAAGTCGTAGAAGTACCAGCCGCGTTGCTCGCGCCGGCGGTCGCCCGCCCCCGTCGTCTCCGCCGCGATGTCGGTCGTCACGCCCGCCCCCTGGCTCGTCCGTGGTGCAGACGCGCGGGTCAGACCCAGACTCCCCGGTCGGTCAGTACCGTGCGCAACGTCTCCAGATGATCGGTCATGATGCCATCCACTCCGAGGTCCAGGAGCGCTGCCATCCGGTCCGCGTCGTTGATGGTCCAGACGTGCACCTGAAGACCCCGGGCGTGCGCCGACTGCACGAAGCGGCGGTCCACCACGCGTACCCCGCCATGGGACTCCGGTACCTGCGCGCACACGGCGCCCATCCGTACCGCCGCCGGAATGCCGAACGACCGCAGCCGCAGGCCCACCACTCCCCGCACGCCGTAGGACGTGGCGAGGCGCGGACCCGCGAGGCGCATCGCCCGGGCCACACGGCCCTCGGAGAACGAGCCGATGCAGACCCGGTCCCAGGCGCCGGCCCGGCGCACGAGATCCACCAGCGGCACCAGCGCGGGCTCCGCCTTGATGTCGATGTTCCAGCGGGCCTCGGGGAATTCCTCCAGCAGCTCCTCGAACAGCGGCAGCGGCTCCTTGCCGGCCACCTTCGCCTGCTGGATCTCGCTCCACGGGAGGTCCGAGATCCGGCCCTCGGCGTCCGTCAGCCGGTCCAGCGTCGAGTCGTGGAAGGCCACCAGCTTGCCGTCGGCCGTGGTGTGCACATCCGTCTCGAAGTAGCGGTAGCCGAGATCGGCCGCACGGCGGAACGCTGCGGTGGTGTTCTCGATCCCGTCCGCCGCGCCGCCGCGATGGGCGAAAGGCAGGACGGAGGGGTGGTCGAGATAGGGGTGGAGTACACGGTTCACTTGCGCAGTATCGCCGGTCCGGGTGTCGAACCGGCGACGACCGTGCTGCTTGCGTCCTGATCGGAGATGGCGAAGACGCGCAGGAAAAGCTGCGCGAGCGGGCCGATGGCCAGGGCGTAGGCGATGGTGCCGATGCCCACCGAGCCGCCCAGCACGAAGCCCGTCGCCACGACGGCCACCTCGATCGCCGTACGCACCAGTCGGATCGAGCGTCCCGTGAGCCGGTGCAGACCGGTCATCAGACCGTCGCGCGGGCCCGGTCCGAACCGTGCCGCGATGTAGAGCCCGGTCGCCACCCCGTTGAGCACGATGCCCGCGACCAGGAGCGTGACCCGGACGGGCAGGGCGTGGGCGTCCGGGACGAGCGCGAGCGTGCCGTCCATCGCCAGACCGACGACGAAGACGTTCGACACGGTGCCGAGGCCCGGTCGCTGCCGGATCGGCACCCACAGCAGCAGCACCACGGCGCCGACGATGATCGAGACCACGCCCATGGTCAGACCGGTCCGCTCCGCCAGGCCCTGGTGCAGCACCCCCCAGGGTTCGAGTCCCAGCCCGGCGCGCACCAGCAGTGCCGCACTCACGCCGTAGAGGGTGAGACCGATGTACAGCTGCGACAGCCGGCGAGTGAGATGCGCGGACTTCCCCGTCACGATGACGCCCCTCTGGTGATGGTGGACTGACCCATGACACTCTGTGGCTATGCCACACACGGCAACCATGGCCAATTCGATGAAGGTGGACTGACTTCCATGACGCAGTGGACCTCTGCGGTGGGCGCAGCCCAGCTCGCCCGGCAGCTCACCGCCCAGCAGCCGCGTCCCGCCGGCCCGGGGACCCGTAAGCCGCCGGCCTACCGGGCCCTCGCCGACGGTATCCGGCTGCTCGTTCTCGAAGGCAGGGTCCCCGTCGCCGCCCGCCTCCCCGCGGAGCGCGAACTCGCGGTGTCCCTCTCCGTCAGCCGCACCACGGTCGCCGCCGCCTATGAGGCGCTGCGTACCGAGGGCTTCCTCGAGTCCCGCAGGGGTGCGGGCAGCTGGACCGCCGTACCGGCGGGGAACCCGCTGCCCGCGCGGGGCCTGGAGCCGCTGCCGCCCGAGTCGCTCGGCTCCATGATCGACCTGGGCTGCGCCGCCCTGCCCGCGCCCGAGCCGTGGCTGACCCGAGGTGTCCAGGGAGCGCTGGAGGAACTGCCGCCGTACGCCCACACCCACGGCGACTACCCGGCGGGCCTCCCCGCCCTCCGGCAGATGCTCGCCGACCGCTACACCGAGCGCGGTATCCCGACCATGCCCGAACAGATCATGGTCACCACCGGCGCGATGGGTGCCATGGACGCCATCTGCCATCTGTTCGCCGGGCGCGGGGAGCGAGTGGCCGTCGAGTCGCCCTCGTACGCCAACATCCTCCAGCTGATGCGCGAGGCCGGGGCACGTCTCGTGCCCGTGGCGATGGAGGAGGGGCTGGGCGGCTGGGACCTGCCGCGGTGGCGGCAGGTGCTGCGGGACGCGGCACCCCGGCTCGCGTATGTCGTGGCCGACTTCCACAACCCCACCGGCGCGCTCGCGGACGAGGACCAGCGCCGCCGGCTGGTCGACGCGGCCCGCTCCGCCGGCACGGTCCTCGTCGTGGACGAGACGATGTCCGAGCTGCATCTGGAGGACGGTCTCGACATGCCGCGGCCCGTCTGCGCCTTCGACCCGGCGGGCAGCACCGTGCTCACCGTCGGCTCGGCCAGCAAGGCCTTCTGGGCCGGTATGCGCATCGGCTGGGTGCGGGCCGCACCGGATGTGATCCGCTCGCTCGTCGCCGCCCGCGCCTACGCCGACCTGGGCACCCCGGTCCTGGAGCAGCTCGCCGTGAACTGGCTGATGCGCACCGGCGGCTGGGACCAGGCGGTCTCCATCCGGCGCGACCAGGCCCGGGAGAACCGCGACGCGCTGGTCGCCGCACTGCGCCGGGAACTGCCGGACTGGGAGTTCGCCGTCCCGAGCGGCGGTCTCACCCTCTGGGTGCGCACCGGCGGGCTGTCCGGCTCCCGGCTCGCCGAGGTCGGCGAACGGGTCGGGGTGCGCGTCCCCTCGGGGCCGCGCTTCGGAGTGGACGGGGCCTTCGAAGGTTTCGTCCGTCTGCCGTTCACGGTCGGTGGGCCGGTGGCCGACGAGGCGGCAGCGCGGCTGGCCGCTGCCGCGCGGCTGGTGGAGGCGGGAGCGAAGGCGGGCACGGAGACGCCGCGCACCTTCGTCGCCTGATCTCTCCCGGCGCCGTCCGGGCCGGGGTCAGCCCTCGGCCGGAACCGGGTCGGGCGCCCCGGCCTCGGCCTTCTCCGCCTTCTTCAGCCCGTTCACCGGCTCCGCGGGCTCGTCCGGCGCCCGCCCGTCGATGTGCTCGGGCAGCAGCTCAAGCACCGCTTGGCGGTGTGCCTCGCTCGTCGCGTCGTCGTAGGGGTCCGGGGTCGCCGGCACCTGGAGCCGCAGCACCGGTCCGGTGCCGAGCCGTGCGTAACCGCGGCCGGGCGGGACGTCCGGCCGCGGGGTGGTGTGCGGCGTCTTCCCGAGCACGGTGCTGATCTGCTCGGGGGTCGCGGGGCCGAGCACCACGCGGCCGCGGGTGTGCGTCCGTACGGTCTCGGTCAGTGCGTCCAGACTGTCGAACTGCTCCGCCACCACGACCGTGACCTGGGCGGCGCGGCCGTGCCGCAGCGGCACCTGGAGCAGCTGCTGGGGCTCGGTGTCCCCGTCGGCCGCGGCCAGGTGGCCGAAGATGCTCGGGCGGTCCACCAGGATCCACAGCGGCCGCTTGGTGTCCTCGGGCGCGGATCGCCCGGCCTGGCGGGCGCGGTTCGCGGCGATCAGGCGGCGCTCGGTCTCGTGCGCCGCCCACTCCAGGCTGGCGAGCGCCCCGGCCAGTCCGCATTCGACGGCCAGCACGCCGGAGCGTCCGGTCAGGCAGGCGTACTCACCGGTGCCGCTGCCCTCGACGATCAGTACGTCGCCGTGCTGGAGCGCCTGGAGGGCGATGGACCGGAGAAGGGTCGTGGTGCCGCTGCCCGACTCGCCGACGACCAGCAGATGCGGCTCCGTGGAGCGCGGGCCCGTACGCCAGATCACCGGCGGTGCGTCCCGTGTCTCCTCGCCGTGGGCCACCGGCACGGTGCGCTGGACCGCACCCTCGTCGGTGAAGCCCAGCACGGTCTCGCCGGGGACCGTGACGAAGCGCTGGGCGGCGATGGCGGTGGACAGCGCGGGCAGGACGCTCATGACGAGGCGGTTGCCCTCCTCGTCCCAGGTGAAGTGGTACTCGCGGCCGCGGCCCGACTTGGCGTGCAGAAGCTGCTCGATCCGGTCGCGGGACTCCGCCTCGCCGTCCGTGAAGTACGCCGGGTAGGCGATGTGCAGCCGGGTCAGACGGCCGTCCTCGTCGAAGGCGTACTCACTGAAGGCGCCTGACCAGTCGCCTCCGTGGGCGAAGAGCGGGGCCGGGTCGTCGGGGACCGAGAAGTAGGGCACCAGGGCTTCGTAGAGCGCCTTGAGCCGTCCGATCTCCGCCTCGTCGGGCCCCGTCTTCACCGGTTCGGGCATCCGCCCCTTCCAGGCGGCCGCGGCCATCACCGAGATGAGGGCCAGCAGCGGCCCGTACGGGATGAGCGCGACCACCAGGACGCCGCCCGCGACCAGGAACAGGGTGGGACCACGCCGTTCCTTGGGTGTGGCGGCCCACCGCAGCCGGGTCAGTCCGGCCAGCCTCCGCAGACCACGCGAGACCGTGATCAGCGGATGGAGTACGTCCGTGGCGTTGTCGGCGGCCGTGCGCGCGATCTCCCGGCTCCGGGCGATCTGCGCTGTTCCGCTGCTCAGAATGCGGGGGAGTGGTCGCCGGGCCACGTGGGTCTCCTGGGGGTGCTGAATGCGGATGTACCGAAGGGGCGGGAGTGGTCAGAACTTGATCCCGCCCAGCAGGCTGGCGAGGCTCTGGCTGCCGGCCTTGATGCTGGGGGCGATGGCGGTGCCCGCGAGGAAGAAGCCGAAGAGGGTGCAGACGACGGCGTGGGACGCCTTGAGGCCGTCCTTCCTGAAGAACAGGAAGACGATGATCAGCAGCAGCACGACGCCTGAGATGGACAGGATCATGATGAGTTCTCCTGGGTGAGGGGACAGTCACCTTGAGTACTTCCAACCTGACAGGAAGTATCTATGCGATAAAAGGTGCAAATGGGTGAAAATCTCAGGATTTCACTCCACTGGCGGACGTCGGCTCTCCACCCGAGGGGCACACTCCGCGCTCGCACGGCACAGTGCCTCCCTCGTGGGTGATCCATGCCTCGGGCAGGGCGCTCCGTCCCGGTCGCCGGGCAGTACTCTGACGATTCACTCGTACGGCTGTCCCTGCCGTGCGCCCCAGGTCAACGAAGTGAGAGGCGGTCCGTCCGATGAGCGAAGCCCCGGACCCCGAGGTGATCGAACTCGCGACCAAGGTCTTCGACCTGGCGCGGCAGGGCGAGACCGAAACGCTCGCCGCGTACGTCGACGCCGGTGTGCCCGCGAACCTCACCAACGACCGCGGCGACACCCTGGTGATGCTCGCCGCCTACCACGGCCACGCCTCCGCCGTCGAGGCGCTGCTCGCCCGCGGCGCCGAGCCGGACCGTCCCAACGACCGCGGCCAGACCCCGCTCGCCGGCGCGGTCTTCAAGGGCGAGGACGAAGTCATCCGCGTTCTGCTGGCCGGCGGAGCGGATCCTTCCGCCGGGATGCCCTCCGCCGTGGATACTGCGCAGATGTTTGGGAAGACAGAGCTCCTGGAGCTCTTCGGCGGCCGGTGACCGGCCGCCGGAAGGCCGCCGGGAGGGACGCCGTAAATGTGGTCGCGGTGGCGAAATGGGTGGGTCATCATGACGTCGGGCCCTATCCCGGACTTCATCCGGGAGTTCCCCTGGGGCCACCGACGAGAGGCAGGACGATGGTCTACACCAAGCGGAAGACGACGACGGGCGGCCCTACATGTTGCTGCGCGGCCTAGGCATCCCCTTTCCCGGATTTCCCCGGTTGCGTCGACAGCTTGATGTGAGGCTCTCCCCATGTTCGATCCAGTCATAGCGCCGAGCGGCACGTTGCTCGGCCTGCTGCAGAGGGGCCGCGGCGACGGCACGCTGCACGCGCTCGCCGCGCCGCGCGCCGAAGCGCTCGCCGCCCTCAACCACTGCGTGCTCAACGACCCCCGCCACGACTGGCAGGTCGAGAACCGCTCCCTGTACTACGCCCGCCTCTACCTCGACCTCCACGGCGGTCTCGAGGAGATCGAGCGGCACCTGAGCGACACCGACGACCACCTCGACACCGACGAGTCCAGGACCGGCCTCGCGCTCGCGGTGCTCGGCCATCTCGCCTCCTACGGCAGGACCGACGCCCTCAGGCTCTTGCGCGGCTATGCCGCGACCGGCGCCAACTGGGCGTGGGCCCTGGACGAACTCGCCCTGCGCGACGACGACGCCGGCCTGCGCGCCCTCGCGGCCCCCGTCCTCGCCCGTTTCCCGGCCACCCCCGAGGGCGAGGCCGAACTGGCCGCCGCCGTCCGCGACGCCTTCGAACCCCGGCCGTGGCGGCTGTGGGCGGACGACCGGCGCGAGAACGTCGGCGCGCGGGTCCGCGCGGCCCGGGAGGCAGGCTCCTTCGACCGCTGGCAGCGCCAGATGCGACCGTCCGGGCCCCGGCCCGGCTGGAGCGTCCAGGCCGTCTTCGACTGGGCGGACGAAGGCGTCGAACGCGGCGCCGCACTGCATGTGCCCGCCGCCCGATGTCTGTCCGCCGTGGCCGGCTCCGAGGACCGGCCCGCCATCCTCGCCGCCGCACGCGACGGGGCCGACGGCGCCCGCTGCGCCGCGTTGCACTACCTCGCCCAGTCACGCGACCCCGCCGTCCTCGACCTGATCGAGGCCGCCGTCGGCACCGGCTCGCGGACGGTCGCCGAGGCCGCCGTCGCCGCGTTCGAGCGGATGTGCGGCGACGAAGCCGTGGACCGGGCCCGCGGCTGGGTCCACCGGCCCGACGCCCTCGGCGCCTCCGCCGCCGGTGTCCTCGCCTGCCGCGGCACCACCCAGGACGCCACGCTGGTCCTCGGCGCACTGCGGGAGACCGTGCGGGCCGACGGCCCGGACGCCCCGCTGCTGTGGACCCTCGTCGACGGAGCGGGCCGGCTCGGCATCGCCTGCGCCGCGCCCGTCCTGCGCCACATCTACCGCGAGACCGCGTCCTCCTGTCTGCGCGGCAGGGCCGCCCGCGCCCTGGCCTGCACCGATGGCTCGTTCCCGACCGGATTCGCCGTGGAATGCCTGTGGGACTGCGAGGAGACCACCCGGGAAGTCGCGGCCCTCCACGCCGAGACCGGTGACGTCCGCGTGGCCGAGAGGCTGCGCCGGCTGGCCGCCGATCCGGCCGAGGAGGCCGAGGTACAAACGGCCGTACGGAGCAGAATCGGCCCGGACATGCCCGCCGTGTGACATTAGGGACGCCGCCACAAACGCTCATGGGACGTTCCACAAGCGGAAAGATCCACGTTGTCGCAGCCACCCCGGGCCAGACGACAACACGGGTATGCGAGTCGTCATCATCACCGAATCATTTCCGCCAGACGTCAATGGTGTGGCGCACTGCGCCCTGCAGACCGCCCGGCATCTCGCCGCGCGCGGCCATGACCCCCTCGTCATAGCCCCGGCGGTCGCCGGGGCGGACGGCTCCGACGAGAGCGCGCCCTGCCCCGTGGTGCGCGTGCCCTCCCTGCCGCTCCCCGGCTATCCGCAGGTGCGGGTGGCGCTTCCCAGCCGCAAGGTGGCGGCGACGATCGCCGCCCACCGGGCCGAGCTGGTCCACCTGGCCAGCCCGTTCGTCCTCGGCGTACGCGGCATGGCCGCCGCGTCCAAGCTTGGGCTGCCGGCCGTCGCGGTCTACCAGACCGACCTCGCCGGCTACGCCCGTACCTACGTCGGAGCGGGTGAGAACGCCGCCTGGCGGCGCATCCGCACCGTGCACAGCGCGGCCGACCGCACCCTCGCCCCCTCCACCGCGGCCCTGCGGGACCTGGAGGAGCACGGGGTCGAGAGGGTGCGGCTGTGGCCACGCGGCGTGGACACCGCACGATTCCGGCCGGAACTGCGGGACGAGCAGCTGCGCCGCAGCCTCGCCCCGAACGGCGAGCTGATCGTCGGCTATGTGGGGCGCCTCGCCCCCGAGAAGCACGTCGAACTCCTCGCCGGGGCCTGCGCCACACCCGGGGTACGGGTGGTCGTCGTCGGCGACGGCCCGAGCGAGCCGTCCCTGCGCACCGCGCTGCCCGGAGCCGTCTTCATCGGCCGCAGGACCGGCGCGGACCTCGCCCGGATCTTCGCGTCGCTGGACGTCTTCGCGCACACCGGACCGTACGAGACCTTCTGCCAGACCGTGCAGGAGGCCATGGCCAGTGGCGTTCCCGTCATCGCGCCCGCCGCGGGCGGACCGCTCGACCTCGTCGACCACCTGCGCACCGGCCTGCTCGTCGAGCCGCGGGACGGGGACGCGGTACGGACCGCCGTCGCCACCCTCGCCGCGGACCCGCAGCTGCGGGCCGCCTACGGCCGGGCCGGAAGGGCCGCCGTCGAAGGACGGACCTGGGCCGTGATCGGCGACGCCCTGCTCGACCACTACGCCGAGGTCCTCGGCGCCCGGACGGCGGTGGCGGCATGAGCGGGCTGCGGATCGTACGACTGGCGAACTTCGTCACCCCCGCCTCCGGGGGCCTGCGCACCGCGCTGCGCGAACTCGGCCAGGGCTACCTCGCCGCCGGCCACGAGCCGGTGCTGATCGTGCCCGGCGACGTGGAGAGCGACCGGATGACCCCGCAGGGCCGGGTGATCACCCTGCCCGGACCCGAGATACCCGGCACCGGCGGCTACCGCGTACTCGCCGCCAAGCGACGCCTGCGGGAGGTGCTCGACAGCATCAAACCCGACCGGCTGGAGGTCTCCGACCGGACCACCCTGCGGTGGACCGGCGAGTGGGCACGGCGCCACAGAGTCCACTCCGTGATGGTCTCCCACGAGACCGCGGACGGGGTACTGCGCACCTGGGGCCTGTCCGAAGCAGTCTCGGCCCGCGCCGCCGACCGGCTGAACCGCCGCAGTGCCTGGGCGTACTCGCGGATCGTGTGCACCACCGAGTGGGCGGAGCGCGAGTTCGTCCGCATCGGGGCACGCAACGTCGTACGCGCGCCTCTCGGCGTCGACCTGGTCCACTGCCGTCCCGGCCGGCGCAGCACGGTCCTGCGGGCCAAGCACGCGGCCGGGGCCGAGGTGCTGCTGCTGCTCTGCTCCCGGCTCTCGGTGGAGAAGCGCCCCGGCATGGCACTGGACGCCCTCGCCGAACTGCGCCGGCGCGGCGTACGGGCCACGCTCGTCGTCGCCGGCGACGGCCCGCTGCGGACCTCTCTGATCCGCCGGGCACGGGCGGAGCGGCTGCCGGCCGAGTTCCTCGGATACGTCGGGGACCGCGAGGCCGTGGCCGACCTCCAGGCGGCGGCGGACATCTGTCTCGCCCCCGGCCCCGCGGAGACGTTCGGGCTCTCCGCCCTGGAGGCACTGGCCTGCGGAACCCCCGTCGTCGCGAGTGCCTCCTCGGCGCTGCCCGAGGTGATCGGCGACGCGGGAGCGGCGGCCGAGGACACCCCGCGGGACTTCGCCCAGGCCGTACAGGTGCTGCTGGCCCGCCCGGAACGGGAACGCCGCGAGGCGGCCAGGGCGCGCGCCGAGCTCTTCGACTGGCAGCGCTCGGTGACCGCCTTCCTCGACGCGCTGGAAGCCCCGGCGGTCCGGCCGACCGGCCGGCCCGCACCGCACGTCCTCGGAGAGGGAGTGACGGTATGACGGCCTCGCCCGCCGGGGCGCTCGCCGACGAGTCGAAGGACGACCCGTCAGCAGCCTCCCCGGGCCCGACAGCAGCCACCCGGCATCTGACGGCAGCCTCCCCGCAACCGACGACGGCCACCGCGGACCCGACCGGGGCGGGGCGTACGGCGATCGTCGCGGGCGCGGAGGTCTACCCCGTACCGGACCTCGCCCCCGCGCCCGAACTGCCGGGCTCCGGCGTCATCGTCCGCCCGGCACCCCCGGCACCCCCGGAAGCGCCGGCACTCCCGGCCCGCCCGGCCCGCCCGGCACGGGTCCGACCGCTCACGGCGGTACCCGGCCCGGGGAGCGGCACCCCGTCCGCTCCGCCGCGCGCCCTGCGGTTCGCGGCCCTCGGCGACTCCCTCACGGAAGGCGTCGGCGACCGGGTCGGCGACGGCTGGCGGGGCTGGGCCGCCCTCCTCGCGGCCGGGCTGGGGGACCGCTCGGCACCCGCCGAGTTCCGCAACTTCGCCGTCAGCGGCGCCCTCACCGAGGACGTCGCCGAGCGGCAGGCACCCGAGGCGCTGGCATTCCGGCCCGACATCGCCTCCGTGCTCGTCGGCGTCAACGACACCCTGCGCTGCACCTTCGACATCGAGGAGCTCACCCGCCACCTCGACTCCGTCTTCGACCGGCTGACGGCACGGGGCACCGTCCTGCTGACCGCCTGCCTCCCCGACCCGGGGACCATGCTGGGGCTTCCGCTCCCGCTGGCCCGGCCGCTCGCCCGCCGCCAGCGCGCGGTCAACGCGGTCGTGCACGCCCTGTCCGCCCGCTACGACGCCGTCCACCTCCACGCCGGCGACGGCGCGTGGGTCCTCGACCGGTCCATGTGGAGCGCGGACCGGCTGCACCCGGGGGAGCGCGGCCACCGCATGATCGCGCTGCGCTTCCACGAGCTGCTCGGCGGGTACGGGCTCGCCCGTGGTCAGGCGCCCGGCGCCGAACCGACCCAGCCCGCGCCGACCAGGGCGGCCTCCCTGCTGTGGCTCGCCACGGCCGGCACCGGCTGGGTGGCCCGGCGCTGCACCGATCTGCTGCCGCAGTTGATGCGACTCGCCGGTTCCGAGGTGCGCCACTGGGCGCGCGGCACCAGCGAACGCCTGGACCGGAGCGCGGAGCACGCACTCACCGCCGCTCTCGCCGCCGTGTCCCTGGAGGTCCCGCTTGCCAGAATGGGGGAATGAGCGGGCGCTGGGAGTTCTGGATCGACCGTGGCGGCACCTTCACCGACGTCGTGGGCCGGCGCCCCGACGGCAGGCTGGTGACCCGGAAGCTGCTCTCGCACAACCCCGAGCGTTATCGGGACGCGGCCGTGGCGGGGATCCGGCTGTTGCTCGGCACCGGGCCTGACCAGCCCGTGCCCGGCGATCGCGTCGACAGCGTGAAGATGGGCACCACCGTCGCCACCAACGCCCTGCTGGAGCGCCGCGGTGAACCGACCGTCCTGGTCGTCACCGAGGGCTTCCGTGACGCCCTGCGCATCGCCTACCAGAACCGGCCGCGGATCTTCGACCGCAGGATCGTCCTGCCCGAGGCCGTGTACGACAAGGTCATCGAGGTCCCCGAACGCGTCGACGCGCACGGGGAGATCATCCGGCCGCTCGACCTGGACGACGTCACCGAGCAGCTGACGGCCGCCCGCGACGACGGCTTTCGCAGCGCGGCCATCGTGCTGATGCACGGCTACCGCCACCCCGGCCACGAGCAGCGCATCGCCGAAGCCGCACGCGCACTCGGCTACACCCAGATCAGCTGCTCCCACGAGGTCAGCCCGCTCATCAAGATCGTGCCGCGTGGCGACACGACCGTCGTCGACGCCTACCTCTCGCCCATCCTCCGGCGCTACGTCGACGAGGTCGCCTCCGAACTCGCCGACATCCGGCTGATGTTCATGCAGTCCAACGGCGGACTGCGCGAGGCCGCCCACTTCCGGGGCAAGGACGCCGTCCTGTCCGGCCCGGCCGGCGGGGTCGTCGGCATGG
This sequence comes from Streptomyces sp. NPDC096193, assembly GCF_040302905.1. NCBI lineage: Bacteria > Bacillati > Actinomycetota > Actinomycetes > Kitasatosporales > Streptomycetaceae > Streptomyces > Streptomyces sp. NPDC096193. The sequence continues at coordinate 102,028 of NZ_JBEOSJ010000020.1, forward strand.
CGCGCACCGCCCAACAGGCCGGTCACGGGCGGGTCATCGGCTTCGACATGGGCGGTACGTCCACCGATGTGTCCCACTACGCGGGGGAGTTCGAGCGCGAACTCGGCACCCAGGTCGCCGGCGTCCGGATGCGCGCGCCGATGATGAACATCCACACCGTCGCCGCCGGCGGCGGTTCCGTGCTCCATTTCGACGGCCGCCGGTACCGGGTCGGGCCCGACTCCGCCGGCGCGGACCCCGGGCCTGCCTGCTACCGCCGCGGCGGGCCTCTCACCGTCACCGACGCCAATGTGATGCTCGGCCGGATCCAGCCCGACCACTTCCCCGCCGTCTTCGGGCCCGGCGGCGACCGGCCGCTGGACGCCGGCGTCGTACGGGAACGGTTCACCGAACTCGCCGAGAAGGTCCACCGGGAGAGCGGAGCCCGGCGCACACCCGAGGAGGTCGCCGCCGGATTCCTCGAGATCGCCGTACTGAACATGGCGAACGCGGTCAAGAAGATCTCCGTCGAGCGCGGCCACGACGTCACCGGCTACGCCCTCAACTCCTTCGGCGGCGCGGGCGGCCAGCACGCCTGTGCCGTCGCGGACGCCCTGGGCGTCGACACCGTGATCGTGCCGCCGCTCGCGGGGGTGCTCTCCGCGTACGGCATCGGCCTCGCCGACGCGACCGCCATGCTGGAGCAGTCCGTGGAGGCGGAGCTGGACGAGGAGACGTGCGCGCGGGTCGCCACCCTCTGCGACGAGCTGGCCGGCCGCACCCGGGACGAACTGCGCGACGACAACGTCCCGGACGACGCGATCACCACCCGCGCACGCGTCCTGCTCCGCTACGCCGGCACGGACGCGAGCCTGCCCGTACCGCTGGACAGCGCGTCCGCCATGCGGGAGTCCTTCACCTCGGCCCACCGGGCCCGTTACGCCTTCACCATGGACAAGCCGCTCGTCGTGGAGGCGGTCTCCGTCGAGGCGGTGGGGACGGCGGGCGAGCACGGCGCTCATGTCGTCGAGGAGACCGAGGGCGGGGGCGAGTTCGTCCCCCGGGCGCGCGTGCCGATGTTCGTGGGCGGCGAGCGGCTGGAGGTGCCGCTGTACCGGCGCGGCGATCTCGGGCACGGCGACACCGTCGAAGGGCCCGCGATCATCGCCGAGTCCGACGCCACCACGGTCGTCGACCCGGGCTGGCGGGCCGCGCCGGACGAGGGCGGTCATCTGCTCCTGACGCGCGTACGGCCCCGGCCCGGCAGGACCGCCGTCGGCACCGACGTCGACCCGGTGCTGCTGGAGGTCTTCAACAACCTCTTCATGGCCATCGCCGAGCAGATGGGGGTGCGGCTGGAGAACACCGCCCACTCCGTCAACATCAAGGAACGGCTGGACTTCTCGTGCGCCCTCTTCGACGCCGAGGGCAATCTGATCGCCAACGCGCCCCACATTCCCGTCCACCTCGGCTCGATGGGTGAGTCGATCAAGGAGGTACTGCGCCGCAACGGGGACGGTCTGCGGCCGGGCGACGTCTACGCCATCAACGATCCGTACCACGGGGGCACGCATCTGCCCGATGTGACCGTCGTGACGCCCGTGTTCGACGGTGACGAGCTGCGCTTCCTCGTCGCCTCCCGCGGGCACCACGCGGAGATCGGCGGCATCACCCCCGGCTCGATGCCCGCCTTCAGCGAGACGATCGACCAGGAGGGCGTGCTCTTCGACAACTGGCTGCTCGTCCGGGACGGCGTGCTGCGCGAGGAGGAGACCCGCGACCTGCTGACCACGGCGGCCCACCCCTCCCGGGCACCCGACACCAACCTCGCCGACCTGCGCGCCCAGATCGCGGCCAACGAGAAGGGCATCGAGGAACTACGCCGTATGGTCGACGAGTTCGGGCTCGACGTCGTCCAGGCCTATATGCGTCACGTCCGGAACAACGCCGAGGAATCCGTTCGCAGGATCGTGGCCGGACTCGACGACGGTGAGTACTGCTACGAGACCGACGGCGGCGCGGTCATCCGTGTAGCGCTGCGGGTGGACCGCGACGAACGCAGTGCCGTCATCGACTTCACCGGCACCTCGCCGCAGCAGCCGGGGAACTTCAACGCGCCCACCTCGGTGGTGATGGCCGCCGTGCTCTATGTCTTCCGCACGCTCGTCGCCGACGACATCCCGCTCAACAGCGGCTGTCTGGAGCCGCTGGAGGTCCGGGTGCCGGAGGGATCCATGCTGGCGCCCGTCCACCCGGCGGCGACCGTCGCGGGCAATGTCGAGACCTCGCAGGCCATCACCGGCGCCCTGTACGCGGCGCTCGGCGTGCAGGCGGAGGGCTCCGGCACGATGAACAACCTGACGTTCGGCAACGACCGCGTGCAGTACTACGAGACGGTGGCGAGCGGTTCGGGGGCGGGTGACGGGTTCGACGGCGCCGACGCCGTCCAGACGCACATGACCAACTCACGGCTCACCGACCCCGAGGTGCTGGAGTGGCGCTACCCGGTGCGGGTGGACGCCTTCGCGGTACGCGAGGACAGCGCGGGCGACGGGCGCTGGCACGGCGGACAGGGCGTGGAGCGCAGGATCCGCTTCCTGGAGCCGATGACGGTGGCGCTGCTCACCGGGCACCGCCGCGTCCCGCCGTACGGGATGGCCGGCGGCGCGACGGGCGCGCTCGGCGAGAACCGGGTGGAGCGCGCCGACGGGGGTGTGACGGAACTGAAGGGCGTCGACTCGGTGGACGTGGGGCCGGACGACGTCCTGGTGGTCAGGACGCCCGGCGGCGGTGGCTACGGGGAGAGGGCCTGAGGTCTGCGCCGTGTCCGCCGGCCGCCGAACCGGGGCCGGGTCAGCGGACGGGGACGAAACGGACCGGGGTGCCGGGTGCCGCCTGGGCCGCGGCGGGGAGGTCACGCCCGTCCACGACGGCCACGACCGGATAGCCCCCGGTCGTCGGGTGATCGGCGAGGAAGACCACGGGGCAGCCGTCCGGCGGCACCTGGACGGCCCCCAGGACCATGCCCTCGCTGGGCAGTTCACCGGTCCGGGCCCGCTCCAGCGCCGGGCCGTGCGTCCGCAGCCCGATGCGGTTGCTCGACGCCGAGACCCGGTATCCGCCGGAAGCCAGCGTCCGCAGGGCCCCGTCCGTGAACCAGTCCGCGCGCGGTCCGAGCCGTACCCGCAGGATCAGCTCCGCGGGCGGCGCGGGCCAGGGCACACCGCCGTCGAGCCGCGCCGGCGGCCCGGTGGGCCTGCCGAGCGGCAGCACCGCGCCGTCCGCGAGCGGCGCCGGTCCGAGACCGGACAGCAGGTCCGTGGAGCGGCTGCCCAGGACGGGTTCCACGGCGAACCCTCCGGCGACCGCCAGATACGACCGGACGCCCCGCGCGGCCCAGCCGGCCTCGACGAGGGAGCCCGCGGCCACCCGGACCGGCGCGCCCCAGGCCACGGGCCGTCCGTCGACGGTGACCGGGCAGGGCGCCCCGCCGACCGCCACCGTGACCGCGCAACGCGGCCGCAGCGCACAGCCGTTGAGCGTCGTCTCCAGGACGGCCGCGCCCTCCGCGTTGCCCACCAGTCGGTTGACCGTCCGGGCGGCCGGCGGATCGAGCGCCCCGGACCGGGGCACGCCGAGGTGGGCGTGCCCCGGGCGGCCCAGATCCTGCACGGTGCTCAGCGCCCCGGCCCGTACGACGGCGATCGCTCGGTCGGTCATCGGCCCTCCGGCACGAAGCGCACCCGGGTCCCGGGGGAGAGGAGGGCGGCCGGTTCACGCGCCGGGTCCCACAGCTCCAGAGCCGTGGAGCCGATCAGCTGCCAGCCGCCGGGGGAGGAGCGCGGATAGATCCCGGTGTACGGACCGGCGAGACCGAGGGAACCGGCGGGGACCGCGGTGCGCGGGGTCGCCCGGCGCGGCACGGCGTACTGCTGCGGAAGACCGGTGAGATAGCCGAACCCGGGGGCGAACCCGCAGAAGGCGACGCGGAATTCGGTCGCTGCGTGGATCTCCACCACCTGCTCCCCCGTCACCTGCCACAGCGCGGCGACGTCGGCGAGATCGGGGCCGTCGTAACGCACCGGCACCTCGACGGCGTCGTCCACGCGGGCCCGGAGCGGTGGCACGTCCCACGCCGCGAGCTCCTCGGCCCAGTGCCCCGGGTCGTCGAGTCCGTCCAGCAGGACGGTCCGCGCCGCCGGGACGATCTCCCGCACCGGCCGGAGCGTGCCCGCCGCCCGGCGGCGCATCAGCTCGGCATGGAGCGCACCCACCTCGTCGCCGTCCACGAGTTCCACGAGCAGCGCCCGGTCACCGACCGGCAGCACCCTCATACGAACGCCTCCACGCGCACGCCCGCGGTCTCCAGCTGTCGCCGTACGCGCCGGGCGAGGGCGACGGCGCCGGGGGTGTCACCGTGCAGACAGAGCGAACGGGCCCGCACCGGAACGGACTTGCCGCACCGAGCCGTGATCACCCCGAACCGGGCCATGCTGACGGACCGTTCGACCACGGCCGAGGGATCGGTGAGGACCGCGCCCTCCTCCCTCCGGGGCACGAGCGTCCCCTCGGCGGTGTACGCGCGGTCGGCGAACGCCTCGGTGATCGCGGGCAGTCCGGCCTTCTCCGCCATGGTGTGCAGCTTTGAGCCGGGGAGTCCGAGCAGCGGCAGACGCTCGCCCGACAGCAGGACGCCCTCGACGACGGCGGCTGCCTGCTCCTCGTCGTGCACGACGCGGTTGTAGAGCGCGCCGTGCGGTTTGACGTACGAGACACGGGAGCCGGCCGCGCGGGCGAAGATCTCCAACGCACCGATCTGGTAGGCGATCTCGGCCGCCAGCTCGTCCGGCGGCACGTCCATGGAGCGCCGTCCGAAGCCGGCGAGATCGCGGTAGGAGACCTGGGCGCCGATCCGCACCGACCGTTCGGCCGCGAGCGCGCAGACGCGGCGCATGGTGGCCGCGTCACCGGCATGGAAGCCGCAGGCGACATTGGCGCTGGTGACGACGGACAGCAGCTGTTCGTCGTCGGTGAGTTGCCAGCGGCCGAATCCTTCGCCGAGGTCGGCGTTGAGGTCGATCGACGCCCAGGTCATGTGCTCCTTCTTTCCTGCCTCTGCTCGGTTCACGCGGATCGGGCCGCGGGTTCAGGCCACGCGGTACTGCTCGTCGCGGACGTCCGTGATGAACATCCGCCCCGGTGCGTGGGTGATCGCGAACGGCGGCCGGGAGGCCATGACCGCCGCCTGCGGGGTGACTCCACAGGCCCAGAACACCGGGATGTCGCCCGGCTCCGGGACCACCGCGTCACCGAAGTCGGGGCGGTCCAGGTCCTTGATGCCGAGTTCCGCCGGGTCACCGCAATGCACCGGGGCGCCGTGGACGGCCGGCATGGCAGCACTGGCACTCACCGCGGCGGCGAGGTGCCGGGGCGGTACGGGACGCATAGAGACGACCATGGGTCCGTGCAGCCGTCCCGCCGGGTGGCAGAGCCGGTCGGTCACGTACATCGGGACGTTGCGCCCCTGCTCGACATGGCGCAACGGAACCCCGGCCGCCGACAGAGCCCACTCGAAGGTGAAGCTGCAGCCGATGAGGAAGGCCACGAGGTCCTCGCGCCACCACGCGACCGCATCGGTGGGCTCGTCGACGAGTTCGCCGTGCTCCCACACGCGGTAGCGCGGCAGATCGGTGCGCAGGTCCGCGTCCGGTGCGAGCGCGGTGGACCAGGAACCGGCGTCGGTCACGTCCAGTACTGGACAGGGCTTCGGGTTGTGCCGGCAGAACTCCCGCACATCGTGTGCCCAGTCGGCGGGGACCGCGATCAGATTGGCCTGTGCGTGGCCCGGGACCAAGCCCGCGGTCGGTCCGCTCAGCCCGGAACGGAACCGTGTGCGGGCCTCGGCCGGGCTCCACGCGCCCCCGTCGAGGGGCTCGGAGGCCGCGCTGTACGCCGTCACAGCAGCTCCCTGCCGCGCGTCTCCGGGAGGCCGAACAGCGCCACCACCGCCAGCGCGTAGCCCGCGGCGCCGAGGACGAGCGCGCCGCCGACACCCCAGCTGTCGGACAGGAAGCCGACCAGGGTCGGCAGGAAGGCGCCGACCGCGCGCCCGCTGTTGTAGGTGAAGCCCTGGCCTGTGCCGCGTACGGCGGTCGGGTAGAGCTCGCTGAGGAAGGAGCCGAAGCCGCTGAAGATCGCGGACATGCAGAACCCGAGAGGGAAGCCGAGGACGAGCAGCAGGCCGTTCGCTCCAGAGGGGATGTTCGTGTAGGCGAGTATCCCGGCCGCCGAGAGGGCGGCGAAGAGGGTGATGTTGTTCTTGCGGCCGATGCGGTCCGTGAGATAACCGCCGGTGAGGTAGCCGAGGAAGGCGCCGGAGATCAGGAAGGCCAGATAGCCGCCGGTGCCGACGACGGTCAGTCCCCGCTCGGTCTTGAGATACGTGGGGACCCAGGTGGCGAGCGTGTAGTAACCGCCCTGGACACCGGTCGACAGCAGTGTGGCGAAGAGTGTCGTGCGCAGCAGGTCGCCCTTGAAGATGGCCCCGAACGAGCCGCGTTCGGTGCTGGCGTTGCGCCGGGCGGCGGCTTCGGGAGCGTCGCTGACATGGCGCCGCACGTAGATCACCAGCAGGGCGGGCAGCGCGCCCGTCCAGAACATCACGCGCCAGGCGGTGTCCGCGTCGAGGAACTCGAAGACCAGGGTGTAGACGACCACGGCGAGTGCCCAGCCGGCCGCCCAGGCGCTCTGGACGGCACCGAGGGTACGGCCGCGGTGCTTGGGGCCGGCGTACTCGGCGACCAGGATCGCGCCGACCGCCCACTCGCCGCCGAAGCCGAGGCCCTGGAGGGCCCGGAAGACCATCAGGGTCTCGTAGTTGGGGGCGAAACCGCAGGCCACGGTAAAGACCGCGTAGGTGATCACCGTGATCATCAGGGCCTTCACCCGGCCGATGCGGTCGGCCAGGATCCCGGCGAGCGCGCCGCCCACCGCGGAGACCACCAGGGTGACGGTGGTGAGAAGTCCGGTCTGTCCGTTGTCGAGGGCGAAGTACGCGGAGATCGCCACCATGCTCAGTGGCAGCGTGAAGTAGTCGTAGGAGTCGAGGGCGTATCCGCCGAACGCACCGCCGAAGGCGCGGCGGCCACCGGGGCCGAGCGCCCGCAGCCAGGCGAAGGCGCCGGTGTCCTCGGGGAGTTCGCCTGGCTTCGACTGTGCCTGGGTCGTACTCATCTGCACCTCGCAGAGGGGGAGGGGGTGCTGGCGACTGTGCGGTAGCGCCAAGGTAGGGGATTGTTGAACGATCCGACAAGAGTCATGTCGGGTCGTTCTTCCTTCTACGATGGGACTCGCGCGTCGCCGGGAGCCGCCGGCGAGGGAGAGAGGGGTGCTGTGGGGACGACGGAGCCCGAGGTCGGCGGACTGGCGGACGACCGGCCGCTGTTGGGTCGCACCAGCACGGCCGAACGGGTCGCGGACATCCTGCGGACCCGGATCGCGGAGGGCTACTTCCCGCCGGGGGAACGGCTCTCGGAGGACAGCATCGGCAAGGCGCTCGGCGTATCGCGCAACACCCTGCGCGAGGCGTTCCGACTGCTCACCCACGAAAGGCTGCTCGTCCACGAGCTCAACCGCGGTGTCTTCGTGCGGATGCTCGCGGTCCAGGACGTCATCGACATCTACCGCACGCGGCTGCTCGTCGAGTGCGCCGTCGTGCACGGTCTCGGCGAGCCGCCGTACGCCGTCGACCGGCTCGAAGCCGCGGTCTCCGGCGGTGAACGCGCCGAGCGCGAAAGGGACTGGAAGGGCGTTTCCACCGCAAACATTCATTTCCATCGCGAACTGGTCGCCCTCGCCGGCAGTGCCCGCACCGACGAACTGATGCGCAGCGTGCTCGCCGAACTGCGGCTCGCCTTCCATGTGGTGGATGACCCCCGGCGGCTGCATCAGCCCTATCTCGTCCGCAACCGCGCCATCCTCGACGCGCTCCAGGCCGGCCACCGCACCGCCGCCGAACGGCTGCTCACCGACTATCTCGAGGACTCGCGCACCCAGATGGTGGAGACCTACGCCGACCTCGTCGCGGACGAGGACGGCGAAGGGGCGTAGCCGCGACGGCTAGCGGGCGGCGGGCCGGGCGGCGGCGGGCACCGGTGCACCGGGCGGGCATTGGGCCGGGCGGTGCGGGCCCGGACGATGGGCCCGACCCGGGACGCGGACCATGGAGCCGCCGACCCGGACCATGCCCCGTCGTGCGGTCGCTTCTGCGTCGTTTCGACCGTTGTCGGTGCGAGGACCTAATCTGTGCAGCGTGACTTCGCCTGCCTCGACGGAATTCGTTCCGCCCCAGCTCAGCGCGGGGCCGCGGCCCGCGCAGGGCCCGGCCGCCGACGAAGGGCTCGCGCGGCGGCTCCGCGCGCTCGCGTGCACCGCGCCGCTGCACGACCTGGACACCCGCAAGGCGAATCTCGCGGGGGAGTACACGGTCTACGCGATGGCGGAAGTGGCGCTGTCCGCCATCGACCTCGTCACGCTCAACATGGACTTCGACACCGGCGCCGACCACGACCAGATCGTCGCGAGGCTGCTGCCGCGCATCGGCGCCCAGGCCCCGCAGCGGCCCGTCGCCGAGCACGAGCGCGTCGCGCGCTGGGTGCTGGAGAATCTGATCAACGTCGGCAGCGTGGACCGCGGTTTCCGCGCGGTCTACGGCACCTTCGGCACCGACGGCATCTACACCCGCCGCGACTACGACTTCAAACTCATCGAGGAAGTCCCGGGCCACGGCGGCAGCGTCTACCTCCGTACCACGGACGAAGCGGTCAACGTCCTGGTCGGCGCGCTCGACACCGACGTCACCAGCGCGCAGATCGCGGCGGAGGTCAAGCTCGAAGTCCTCATCAGCCGGGGCAGGCTCGCCGACGCCCAGCTCGCCGCCGAGCAGGCGCGGTACCGTACCGTGCAGTACGCCGAGACCCTCCGCAGGACGCTGGACGCCACCCGTCGCAACGTCCGCGCGGTCGACTGGCTGAACGCCGTGCCCGACATGATCGCCGAAGCGCTGGACCACGTCGCCGACCGGTACCGCCACGAGAACGCGATCCTCACCAACATCCGCAAGGCACGCGACGAGGCCGAGGAGCCGGAGCACAAGCGCCGCGCCGCCGAACTCGTCGACATCGTCAAGGACTGCATCCGCCGGCACACCCAGTTGCAGTCGCGACTCCTGGAGGCGGGGCCCCTGTTCCGTGCCGAACAGGACCGGCAGGCGTTCGCCCGTCCCACGGCGCGCACCGGACTCGATCTCTATGGACAGCTGGTCACACCGGTGCTGCCGCTGCCGCTGCGGTCGGCGATCCGGGTCACGGACGCGTTCTTCGCCCGCGGCACCGGACTGCGCACCCCGTCCTCCGTACGGGTCGGCGACCTGGTCGAGATGTTGCTGACGCCGCCCCTGGAGCGCGAGCACCTCGGCGCGGAGATGCCCGAGCCCGATCTCATCGCCACCCCGGACGACAGTCGCTTCAGCGAGGAACAGCTGGCGAGCGCGATGGACCTGCTCGACCTGGAGCACGACGCGCCGCGCCGGCTGTCCGGCCTGCTCGCCGAGGCGCGCCGCCGCGATCCCGAACTGCCATACCTGGTCGCGCTGCTGGCCATACACGCGGCGAGCCCTCCGGTCGGCACGGCCTACCGACAGGGCGAGGAGCGGCTGCTGTTCGCGGTCGACGACGGCACCGAGCTGGACGATCCCGAGTTCGGCGGCGCGGACCTGATAGTGGGAACGGCGCTGCTGGACGCGGCGGGTATGACGGCGGACCGCACGGAGGCGGCGTGAGGACCCTCGCTGCGGCCTCTCCGACCGCGTCCCGGGCGGCGCGAGGTCCCTGTGCCGTCGCCTCCGGGGCGGTGCGAGGCCCGGGTCTCCATGGAGGGGAGACCCCAACCGCGGGCCACGGCCCCGGATCCGATGCGGCATCCGCATCCGCAGCCGCATCCGGATCCGCGTTCGCATCCCGGCCCGCGACCACCACCACGACTGCGCAGGAGCACCAGTGACCGACAACCAGGCCGAGCAGCACGCATGGCGGGAGGCGGACGCCCACGAGGCGCCCGTCCCGGCCGCGCAGGCCACGGTCACACCCGCCGACGCCGCCGACGCGGCACGTCTCGTCTCCTTCGGACTCCAGCCCAAGCTGCTGCCCGCGCGCGACGCCGAGTACGCCGAACTGCTGCGCCGCTACCGCGAGGAGGCCGCGTTCGCCCGCCTCGCCGACGCCGTCGCCACGGGCCTCGGCCTCGTCGTCCTCGAAGTGTCCCCGCGTGCCGGCATGGCGGTCACGGCCGGCGAGGACTCGGTGTTCGCCGTCCGTATGGGCGACTACGCCCGCCGCGCCACCGCCGAATCGGGGGACCGGTTCCTGCACGGTCTGGCCCATCTCGCCGTCGCCGCCATGGCGTTCCCGCGCCCCGAGGACCTCGCCGACGACGGATACATCGGCCGGATCACCGTCAACGGCGTCGACGCGTTCGTACGCCAGGCGTGCAGCCGTCTCGAGGAGCGCGCCGACGCCGAGGGCGAGAACACCGACCCGGCCACCGACGCGCCGGGTCTGGAGGCCGCCTGGCGCGTCTACGCCCGCCGCAGCGCCACCGGCGCCACCAAGGACGCGCGACGGCTCGCCGGGTCCACCACCGGCATCGTCGGCAAGGCCGTCGCCTTCCTCACCGACTCCGGCTTCCTCCAGCGCACGGGCGACGACGCCGGAGGCGCCTATCGCACCACCGCCCGGTACCAGTTGCAGGTGCGCGACATGGCGGGCAGCGCCGCCATGGCCGAACTGCTCGAACTGGGCGTCGTCCCGGTAAGCGACGGCACCGCCACCCTCGTGCCGCCGCCCGACGCGGACGGTCTGGAGCTGGCGGCCGACGCCGGGCTCCCCTTCCACACCTGACCCCGCCGGGCCCCCCACCCGGGCCCCTGCCACCCGCCCCGCCCATCCGCCTGCCGACCACGAGAGTCCGCCGCCATGTACGAGCTGTCCCGCGTTCGCCTCTACTCCATCGGGCCCGCCGGTGCGCGCTACGCCGACACCGTGCTGGATCTGCGCGGGGTCGGCGCGCCGGTGCCCCACCCCGCGCCGACGCAAGCCGAGTTCTTCGAGGAGGAGCCGGCCGGCCCGCCCCGCCGTCCGGCCCCCGCCGGCGTGCTCTTCCTGGAGAACGGCGGCGGCAAGTCCGTCCTGCTGAAGCTGATCTTCTCGGTGATGCTGCCCGGTCACCGCAACACGCTCGGCGGCGCGAGCTCGGGAGTCCTGCGCAAGTTCCTGCTCGCCGACGACTGCGGGCACGTCGCGCTGGAGTGGCAGCACACCCTCACGGGCGAGCTGATCGTGGTCGGCAAGGTGAGCGAGTGGCGGGGACGCCAGGTCTCCAACGACCCGCGGAAATTCGCCGAGGCCTGGTACTCCTTCCGGCCCGGCCCGGGGCTCAGCCTCGACTCCCTGCCCGTCGCCGAGTCCTCGGTGGTACGCCCCCCGGTCGAAGGCGTCTCCGGCGCACAGGGCCGCCGCCGCACCATGAAGGGCTTCCGGGACGCGATCACGGAGGCGGCGAAGGTGTATCCGCACCTGGACGTCTACTGGGAAGAGATCCACGACCGCTGGAACGAGCACCTCGGCGAGGTGGGCCTCGATCCCGAACTGTTCCGCTACCAGCGGGAGATGAACGCGGACGAGGGCGAGGCCGCGGGCCTCTTCGCGGTCAAGAAGGACTCCGACTTCACGGACCTGCTGCTGCGGGCCGTCACCGACACCCGCGACACGGACGGCCTCGCCGACCTCGTCAGCAGCTTCGGCAACAAATTGGGCCGCCGCGCCGAGCTGACCGCCGAGCGCGACTTCACCGCCGGATCGGCCGACCTGCTCGGCCGGATCGTGGAGGCGGCCGAAGCTCGTACGCGAGCCCGCGAGATCCACACCGGAGCCGAGCGCCGCACGCGTACGCTCGCCCGCCGGCTCTCCGCACGGGCCGAGCTGGAGCGCGCCCGCACCGAGGAGCTGACCGAGCAGGTCACGGCCGCCGCGCACACGGTCACCGAAGCGGAGCAGGCCCGCAGCCGCAGCTCCCTCATCGCGGCCGAACTGGCCTACCGGCACGCGTCCTTGGCGCTGACCGTCGCCGAGAAGGGCGCGGCGGCCCAGCGGCGCGAGCTGATGGACGCCCGCACGCTGCACTCGGCGTGGCAGGCGGCGGAGGCGGTGCTGCGGCACCGCGCCGCCTCCGACCGCTCGGCCCGCGTGGCCGTCGCCATCCGCGAGGCCGAGCGCGACGCCGCCCCCGCGCTCGCCGCCCGCGCCAAGGCCGCTGCCGATCTCGTCCGGGCGCTGCACTCCGCGGCCGAAGCCGGTGAGCGGGTCGCCAACGAGGAGGAGGAGCGTTCCACAGCCCTCCAGGAGACGGGCGAGGCCGCCCACCGCGACGCGACGGCCGCCGCGACCGAGGCCCAGCGTGCGCGCAGCGAGATCGGCCACCTCCGGCAGCGGCTGAGCGAGGTCGAGCGGGAGACGGCCGAGGCGGTACGCGCGGGCTGGCTCGACGACACGGCCCCGGACGCGGACCCGGCGCGCGCCGCGCTGGCGGCGAGCGACGCGGAGAAGACGGCGGTCGCGGCATGGGACGCGGCGCGCGAAACGGGACGCGCCACGGCGGACCGCGCGCGGGAGGCGGCCGCGGCGGAGTCCCGCGCCGAACTGGCGGCGGCCCGGGCGTCGGACGCGGCTCAGGCCGCGGAGAACGCGTACGAGGCGGAACGCCGCGCGGCGGACGCCATCGCGGAGGACGACCGCCTCGCGGAACTCCTCAGCCTGCCCCCGATGACACACGCCCCGGCCACGGGCGCCACGGTGCCCTCGCCCCGCCGTGGCACGGCCGGCGCTGAGGCCGGCCGCGGGGGAGTGCACGCGCCGACCGAGGCGTACGGGACGGGTTCGGGCCCTGCTGAGGACGGCCCGGCCGGCCACACGGATACGTCGGCACCCGGCGCCGGTGACGACACCGGGGGCGCGGACACCGCGCCGGAACCGGGCTCGGCATCCCCGGCGCCCGGAACGGGACACGGTGGTACCGCGGAGGAGCGGTACGCCCGTCGCCGAGCATCCGGCGAGGCCGCCGACGCCGAGGCGTCCGCGCAGGGTCCCGCCGGCCCCGTCACCCGGACCACCCTCCCGGCCGAAGGCCCCCTCACCACCGAGGAGTTGGACCGGTACGCAGACGAGCTCCACGAACTGCTCGACCAGTACGTCGCCGCCGCCGAGCGCCAGCTCTTCGACCTGCGGACCGTCGCCGCCGACGACACCCGGATCCTCGGGGCGCTCGGCGACGGCGGCCTGCTGCCGCCCGGCCCCGACGTCCTCGCCACCGTCGAGTACCTGGGAGAGCACGGCGTTCCGGCGCTCCCCGGCTGGCGCTACCTCGCGCAGGCCGTCGACCCCGCCGACCACGCCGCCGTCCTCGCCGCGCGCCCCGAGCTCGTCGACGGTGTGGTGATCACCGATCCCGCGTCGCACGCCCGCGCCCGCGAGGTCCTCACCGGGGCCGCGCTGCTGCCCCGTTCCGCGGTCGCCGTCGGCACAGCGGCAGCTCTGCTCGCACCGGTGCCCGGACCCGGTACCGGCCAGGACGACGGCACCGGTGTCTTCCTCGTACCGCCGAACCCCGCGATGCACGACGAACACGCGGCCGACGAGGAACGGCAGGCGCTCCGCGCACGGGCCGCCGCCCGGGACGAGGAGATCCGGGCGCTCGCCGCCAGGCTCGCTGCGGACCGGTCCCTCGCCGCGCGCATCGGATCGTGGCGCGCGGACTGCCCCCCGGGCATGCTCGCCGAGCTGGCGCAGGCCGCACACGCTGCCCGGAAGGCCGCGGAGGAGGCGCAGGCCGCACTGACGCAGGCGCGGACCGTCCGCGCCGAGGCGGACGAGGCGGCTGCCGACGCCGCGCGCGTCCGTGACGAGCGCCAGGACGCCGCCCAGCGCGCCCGCCGGGTCGCGGACGCACTCGCCGGCCTCGCGTTCCGGCTGCGGGAGCGGGCCGGCTGGCAGGTGAAGCTGCGCGAGCTGGCCGACGAGGCGGCCGAGTCCGAGGCCAGGGCCGCCACCTGCCTGGAGCGCGCCAAAGCCGCGGACGAGGACCGCAGGGCCGCCCAGCGGGCCGGCGACGACGCCCGCCGCACGGCCCGCGCCCTGCGTGCCGAACGCGCCGAGATCGCGGGAGCACCCGAGAATCTGCCGGAGCCGGACGAGGACGCCGCCCGTGCCGCGCTCCCCGCCCTGCGCGAGGCCTACCGCGCCGCCTCCCAGCTGTACGAGAAGGTCGGCGTCGGCGCGGACCTCCGCGCCGAGCAGGCACGGGCCGAGAGCGACGAGAGCGCCGCCCTCGCCGAGCTCGACCGGCTCACCAACAAGGTCCGCACCCGTGCCGCCCAGCTCCTGGAGGGCACGGACGGCGCCGACGGACCGTCCCGCCAGGCCGCGGCCGCCCGCGCCGAGTCGCTGGTGCAGATGCTGGAGTCACGGGCGACGGAGGCCAGCGAGAAACTGGGCCGGCTGCGCGGCGAGGCGGAACGACTTGCCCCCGCCGACGGCGACGCACACACCGAGCTCCCCGACGAGCTGGTCCCGGCCGACGCCGACCGGGCACAGACCCTGCTGCGTACGGCGACAGCCGAACTCGCCTCGCGTACGGACGCGTTGGAGACGGCCCGCGACGCCCACGCGAGCCTGCTCCAGGCCCACCGGGCATCCGAGGACGCCAGGGGAGGCTTCGAGGAGGCCGCGGCCCAGCTGCGCGACCTCCTGCGGGAGCAGCACGACGAGGAGAGCCAGGAGACCCCCGAGCCGTACCCGGGCAGCCTCGCGGATGCCCGCCAGTCCGCCACCGAGGCTCGCCGTTCCCTGCGTGGCTGCGCCGCCGATCTGTCGGCCGCCGAAAACTCCGTACGGGAGGCGAGCGACGTCCTCGTCCGGCACGCCAACTCCACGCGTTACGAGCAGGTGCGCACTCCCGCGCGGCAGCAGATCAGGGAGCTGCCGGCGTCCGCCCTGCCGGAGCACGCGGCGAAGTGGGCCGAGGCGTTCGCGCCGCGCCTGCGGGTACTGACCGACGAGCTGGAGCAGTTGGAGCGCAACCGCGACACCATCGTCGACCGGCTGCGCGGCCTGGTGGAGTCGGCGCTGACGACGCTGCGCTCGGCGCAGCGGCTCTCCCGGCTGCCCGAGGGTCTCGGCGAGTGGTCCGGCCAGGAATTCCTGCGGATCCGCTTCGAGGAGCCGGACCAGGCGACGCTGGCCGAGCGGCTCGGCGAGGTCATCGACGAGGCGACCCGCGCGGCCGTGCGCAAGAACTCCTCGGCCGTCTACGGCGAGGGGCGCAGAGACGGCATGTCGCTGCTGCTGCGCGGAGTGCAGGCGGCCCTGGAGCCCAAGGGCGTCGCCGTGGAGATCCTCAAGCCGGACGCCGTGCTGCGCGCCGAGCGGGTCCCGGTCGGTCAGATGGGCGATGTGTTCTCGGGCGGCCAGTTGCTCACGGCCGCCATCGCCCTCTACTGCACGATGGCCGCGCTGCGCAGCAACGACCGAGGCCGCGACCGGCACCGCCACGCGGGCACCCTGTTCCTCGACAACCCGATCGGCCGGGCGAACGCCACTTATCTGCTGGAGCTCCAGCGGGCGGTGTCGGATGCCCTCGGCGTCCAACTGCTCTATACGACCGGCCTGTTCGACACCACGGCACTCGCGGAGTTCCCGCTCGTCATCAGGCTGCGCAACGACGCGGATCTGCGGGCGGGGCTCAAGTACATCAGCGTCGAGGAGCACCTGCGGCCCGGCCTGCCCCAGCACGATCCGTCCGGCGAGACGGTCCACGGTGAGATCACCGCGACCAGGATGTACAAGCGCGCCGCAGCGGCGCAGGAACCCGGTACTTCCGCCTCGCCCGGAACCTCCGCCTCGTCCGGGACCTCCGTGTCGCCCGGGGACTCCGCCTCGGCCGGTGCCTCCGCCCCACCCGGGAGCCCCGCCTCGCCCGGAAACGCCGGCTCACCCGAGAACCCGGCTGCACCCGAGCACTCCGCCGCGCACACCGAACCCGCCGCGGCGGAGGCCGCCCGCCGATAGCGGGCGGCCTCGACACCGCGCAGGGGCCCGGCTGTTCAGGCCTGGGACAGCCGGCCCCGGCTCTGCCGCCGTATACGCGCACTCTCGCGCGCGGACGCCTTGACCGCCCGCCGCAGCCGACGGCGCTCTCGCCGCAGCTGCCGCGCGCTGCTGCTCGGCGCGGAGATCACCCCATGGCGCTGGTTCCACACCTGACGGGTCACCCAGACGTCCAGCACCGCCCAGGTCGCCACCACCGTGCTGGCGACAGAGCTGAGCACCATCGGGAATGCCAGCCATGAACCGGCAAGGGTGCAGAGGAAGGCGATCATCGCCTGAATCAACGTCAGGGACGTTATGAGTACCGCGCGGACCGCCGCCGTGCGAACCGGATCCGCCATACGCCGTCTCGCCACCGGCTCCTCGACCCAGAGCTGCGGAGAATCCTGCGCATGGCCCGTCGCTCGTACCGCTCCGCGACGCTCGTCCGTGTCCATGGAACTGTCACTCCCCACTTCTGTCCGGCTTCAGGGTGGCTGCCCGGATTCCGTTGCTTTACTCCGGCGCCGCGTCGTACACGGACGTAGCCGCACGTCGGACGCGCCGAAGGAGATGAACAACCGGTGCCGGCCGCGAACGGCCCGGCGGTGAACCGAATCCGCCGTCCGCCGATGCGGACGCGCCCCCGCAACCCCCGTACAGAAGGACGATTGACCAGGCGCGATGATTCCCGCAGAACGAAAATTTCCAGCCATCTACCGCGGTCCGAAAAATGACGCGCGGCCAGGCGGGGCGGGACACGCGGGGAATGCCATCTCCTTGAATACCAGGACAAGGCGTGATCAGCGCATCGTGGGCAGGCTGAAAATCGTCCGGACGCACCTTCGAGTTGTCTGTGTGACAGTAGTAGGCTCGCGCCGTTTGTTGACGGATAACACCGCCTGCCGTGGGCGGGGTTGAGCAGGGGGAGGCCATGCGCTTTCGCGGGAAGTCCATCCGCCGGAAGATCGTGGCGTTGTTGATGGTGCCGCTCGTCTCCCTGACGGCTCTCTGGGGCTTCGCCACCGTACTGACCGGCCGTGAGGCGGACCAGCTTCTCGATGTCGGCTCGGTGGTCGACCAGGTCGGTCACCCGGTCGGGGACGCACTCGAGGTCATCCAGAAGGAGCGCCGACAGACGCTCGTCTACCTGGCGGACCGCCGTGCTTCCGACGCGCTGCCCACGCTCCGCGAGAGGCGCGCGGCCACCGATGCCGCCGTGGCCAGGATCAAGGAGAACGCGGAGAAGAAGGAAGTCCGCGAGGACATGCGGCCCGACGGCCGCTCCAGGCTCAACTCTCTGCTGGAAGGGCTCGACGGCCTCGCGGCCCTGCGCCGCTCCGTGGAGGCGGGCACCGTCTCGCGCGCCCAGGCCCTGGAGTTCTACAACCGGATCGTCGACCCCGGCTTCCGCTTCCTGACCAGCCTGCACGCCCTCAACGACGTCGGCATGGAACGTCAGGGGCGCGCCCTCGTCGGCCTCGTCCGCGCCATGGAGATGCTGTCCCGCGAGGACGCGCTCATCGCCTCCGCCCTGACGACGGGCAAGGTCAGCGCCGACGAGATCCGCAAGCTCTCCGTCTTCGTGGCCAACCGCGAGCTGTACTACGACATCAACCTCGAGGTCCTGCCCGCGCAGGAACGCGGGATCTACGAGCAGTACTGGCGAAGCCCCGAGACCGCGGCCCTGCGCGACGCCGAGGAACGCCTCATCGCCGGCGGACCGCTGGACAAGGTCAGTGCGGCCGAGGCCGCCGACTGGCAGTCGGCCGCCACCCCCGTACTCGACGAACTCGCCCGTGAGTCCGACGCCGCCGGGGCGCGCTACCAGGACCGTGTCGACCCGGCCGCGTACAGCGTCTTCGTCCGCGCGGGCATCGCCGGCGTCCTGGGCTTCCTCGCCCTCCTGGTGTCGGTGATCGTCTCCGTGCGCATCGGCCGCGACCTCGTCCGCGCCCTGTCGCGGCTGCGCAAGGAGGCCCACGAGGTCTCGGGCGTCCGCCTGCCGAGCGTGATGCGCAGACTGGCGGCCGGTGAACACGTCGACGTCGAGACCGAGGCCCCGCGCCTCGAATACGACAAGGACGAGATCGGCCAGGCCGGCCAGGCGCTCAACACCCTCCAGCGTGCGGCCGTCGAGGCCGCGGTACGCCAGGCCGACATGCGGCGCGGCGTCTCCGAGGTGTTCGTCAACCTCGCCCGCCGCAACCAGGTGCTTCTGCACCGCCAGCTCACGCTCCTCGACACCATGGAGCGCCGCACCGAGGACACCGAGGAACTCGCGGACCTGTTCCGCCTGGACCACCTCACGACCCGTATGCGCCGGCACGCCGAGGGTCTGGTCATCCTCTCCGGTGCCGCGCCGTCCCGGCAGTGGCGCAAGCCGATCCAGCTCATGGACGTCGTCCGCGCGGCGGTCGCCGAGGTCGAGGACTACGAGCGCATCGAGGTGCGCCGGCTGCCCCGCATCGGCGTCGGCGGCCCGGCGGTCGCCGACCTCACTCATCTCATCGCCGAACTCCTGGAGAACGCCACGGTGTTCTCCCCGCCGCACACCGGCGTCCAGGTGCACGGCGAGCGTGTCGCCAACGGCTTCACACTCGAAATCCACGACCGCGGACTCGGTATGGCCCCCGAGGTTCTCCTCGACGCCAACCTCCGGCTCGCCGAGACGCCCGAGTTCGAGCTCTCCGACACCGACCGCCTCGGCCTGTTCGTCGTCAGCCGGCTCGCCCAGCGCCAGAACGTACGGGTGTCCCTCCAGCCGTCGCCGTACGGCGGGACGACCGCCATCGTCTTCATCCCGGCGGCGCTGCTCACGGACGCCCCCGAGACACAGGGCACCGGCTTCCGGCTCGACCGCAAGAGCGAGAGCGCGGCGGGCCGGCGCGGCAGTGACGGCAAACTGTCGGCGCTCTCCGGCCCGGGCCGGGCGAACGGCTCGGCACTGCTCGACGGTCCCGTCGAACTGGAGGGTCCGGTCGACCCGTTGGGCTTCGACGGCCGACCCGCGGAACGGGACTCCGGCACCATCGCCGACATCGGCGACTCCGAGAGCGAGCGCGGCGGCATCTTCCGGGCGAGGTCACGCGGACGCCGGCGCCCGGTCCCCGAGGAACAGCATCAACAGGCGCTGGAGCCGGCGCCGGAACGGACGGTGGGACCCGTGTCGCTTCCCCGCCGCAAACCGCCGACCCTGGTCACCGACCACGGGCGCCGGGTCGACGAACCGGGTCGCTCGCACCCCGCCCCGGCCCCCGAGCCGGCGCGCACCGAACCGACTTCCGCGCCCGCCCACGAACTCCGTCCGGCATCCCCCGGACCGTGGTCCTCGCCCGGGCCGCCGGACGGGCCGCCGGACGCCGGGCTGATCGACGGCCTGCCGCGCCGGGTGCGCCAGGCGAGCCTCGCCCCGCAGCTCAGGGAGGGGTCGGGGCAGAGCCCCGCACCCGACGTGCGCGATGATGTCGAACGAGACGCGGAACAAGTACGCAACCGCATGGCTTCCATGCAACGAGGCTGGCAACGCGGCCGCCTCCAGAACGCAGACGAGGCCGACGAAGCCGGGCAGACCGCCGGTACCGGCCGGCCGGCACCACGAGACACATCGGAGGGGGACGGTCGATGACCGCACCGCACACCGCAGCAGACGCCGTGGGCGGCCGCCCGGTCGCCAAGGGTTCCGGCGAGCTCAACTGGCTTCTCGACGAGCTGGTGGACCGCGTCGGCAGCATCCGCAAGGCACTTGTGCTCTCCGGCGACGGCCTGGCGACCGGCACCTCGGGAGAGCTGACCCGGGAGGACAGCGAGCATCTGGCCGCCGTCGCCTCGGGATTTCACAGCCTCGCCAAGGGAGTCGGCCGCCACTTCGACGCCGGCAAGGTCCGCCAGACCGTGGTGGAGCTGGATGAGGCCTTCCTCTTCGTCACCGCCGCCGGTGACGGCAGCTGTCTGGCCGTCCTCGCCGACGCCGACTCTGACGTGGGCCTCGTGGCGTACGAGATGACCCTGATGGTCAAGCGGGTCGGAGTGCACCTCGCCACCGCGCCACGGTCCGGTCCGGCCGCCGGGGGGTGAGCGTCCGGCATGAGTGACTCGACTCATAACGCCCAGCACCCTCACCACTACTTCGACGCCGAAGCGGGCCCCGTGGTCCGCCCGTACGCCATGACACGGGGCCGCACCAGCAGCGCGACCCGCCACCGGCTCGACCTGATCGCCCTGGTCGTCCCCGAGCCGGCGGCGGACCACCCCGGCCAGGACCAGTCCCTGTCCCCGGAACATGTCGAGATCGTCGAGCGCTGCGGAGACATGCCGCAGTCGATCGCCGAGCTCGCCGCCACCCTGGATCTCCCCGTCGGGGTGGTCCGGGTGCTGGTCGGCGACCTCGTCGAGGACGCACTCGTACATGTGACCCGTCCCGTTCCGCCGGCCGAACTGCCGGACGTGAGTATTCTCCGCGAGGTGATCAATGGTCTTCGGGCGCTCTAGCCGCCGGGAGCCTCCCGTCGAGCCGGTGACACTCAAGATCCTCGTCGCCGGTGGATTCGGCGTCGGCAAGACGACCCTGGTGGGGGCGGTCAGTGAGATCAGACCGCTGCGCACCGAGGAGACGCTGAGCGAGGCGGGCCGGCCCGTGGACGACATCGCGGGCGTCGAGTCCAAGACCACCACCACGGTCGCCATGGACTTCGGCCGCATCACGCTCCGCGAGGACCTGGTGCTCTATCTCTTCGGCACGCCGGGCCAGGACCGCTTCTGGTTTCTGTGGGACGAGCTGGCCCAGGGTGCTCTCGGCGCGGTCGTGCTCGCCGACACCCGCAGGCTGGAGGACTCCTTCGCCGCCATCGACTACTTCGAACGCCGTGGCATCCCCTTCACGGTGGGCGTCAACTGCTTCGAGGGCGCGGGCCGTTTCCCCGGCGAGACCGTACGGGCCGCACTCGACCTCGATCCCGAGGTGCCCCTGATGATGTGCGACGCCCGCGACCGCGAGTCGGTCAAGATGGTGCTCGTGGCGGTGGTGGAACACGCACTGGCCCGCGTCGACCGGCAGCGCGAGCACGCCACCACCTGACCTGCGCAGCGGCCGCGGCACGTCCCCCAGGCAGAAGCACGGCCCGTACCCCCACCGACTGGGGTACGGGCCGTGGGCTTGTGCGCGGCCGCGGAGCGGCTCGCGGCAGCCGGGGCCTCAGGACCGGCCGCCGTCCTCCTCCCAGCCGAAGCTCCGCTCCACCGCCTTGCGCCAGTTCGCGTACTCACGTTCGCGAGCCGACGCCTCCATCCGCGGCGACCACTCCACATCGCGCTGCCAGTGGGTCTTCAGCTCGTCGAGGTCCGCCCAGACGCCGGTGGCGAGACCGGCCGCGTAGGCGGCACCCAGGCACGTGGTCTCGGACACCTTCGGCCGGATCACCGGCACGCCCAGGACGTCTGCCTGATGCTGCATCAGCAGATTGTTCGCGGTCATGCCGCCGTCCACCTTCAGCGTCGTGATCTGCACCCCGGAGTCCTGGTACATCGCGTCCACGACCTCACGCGTCTGCCAGCTGGTCGCCTCCAGCACCGCGCGCGCCAGATGTGCCTTGGTGACATACCGCGTCAGACCGGTGATCACGCCACGGGCGTCGGAGCGCCAGTACGGGGCGAAGAGGCCGGAGAAGGCGGGCACGATGTAGGCCCCGCCGTTGTCGTCCACGCTCGCCGCCAGCGTCTCGATCTCGTCGGCGCTGCGGATGATGCCCAGTTGGTCGCGGAACCACTGCACCAGCGCGCCCGTGATCGCGATCGAGCCCTCCAGGCAGTACACCGGGTTCTCGTCACCGATCTTGTAGCCCAGGGTGGTGATGAGCCCGCTCTTGGACGGCACGGGACGGTTGCCGGTGTTCAGCAGCAGGAAGCTGCCGGTGCCGTAGGTGTTCTTGGCCGTTCCCGTGTCGTAGCAGGCCTGGCCGAAGATCGCGGCCTGTTGGTCGCCGAGCGCGGAGGCGACCGGCACCCCGGCCAGCTGGCCGACCGCGGTCCCGTAGACCTCCGAGGACGACCGGATCTCCGGCAGGACGGACTCGGGCACGTTCATGGCCGCGAGGATCGAGCTGTCCCACTGGAGGGTCTGGAGGTTCATCAGCATGGTGCGGGACGCGTTGGTCACGTCCGTGGCGTGGACGCCGCCCTCCGTACCGCCGGTGAGGTTCCAGATCAGCCAGGAGTCGATGGTGCCGAAGGCGATCTCGCCGCGCTCGGCGCGGCCGCGCAGCCCGGGCACATTGTCCAGCAGCCAGGCTGCCTTGGGGCCGGAGAAGTAGCTGGCGAGCGGCAGCCCGGTCGCGTCCCGGAAGCGGTCCTGGCCGTCCGTGCCGCCCAGTTCGTTGCACAGGGCGGCGGTACGGGTGTCCTGCCACACGATCGCGTTGTGCACCGGCTTGCCGGTGGCCCGGTCCCACAGGACCGTCGTCTCGCGCTGATTGGTGATGCCGAGAGCGCTGAGCTGGTCGGCCCGCAGCCCGGCCTTGGCGATCGCACCCGCGACGACCGCCTGCACCTTGGACCAGATCTCGGTCGCGTCGTGCTCCACCCAGCCCGGCTTGGGGAAGATCTGACGGTGTTCGCGCTGGTCGACGGCGACGATGGCGCCGTCCTGGTTGAAGATGATGCAGCGGCTGGACGTGGTGCCCTGGTCGATTGCGGCGACGAACCTGTCCGTCATGACGTCCCCTTGTCGATGCGGCTTGTCGTGCGGCTTGTCGATGTGGCCCGGGAGGCCTAGAAGGCTGCGTTGAAGATGAGGCCGGCCAACAGCCCGCCGATCACCGGGCCGACCACCGGCACCCAGGCGTAACCCCAGTCGGACGTGCCCTTGTTGGGGATCGGCAGGACGGCGTGGGTCAGCCGGGGCCCCAGGTCGCGCGCGGGGTTGATGGCGTAGCCGGTCGGCCCGCCGAGCGAGAGACCGATGCCGACGACCAGCAGGGACACCAGCAGGATCGAGATGCCGGACCCGTAGATGCCCGCGTCCTGCCCGGGGATCTGGCCGATGCCGATGCCGTCGTTCTTGCCGAAGGCGAGGATCGGCAGCACCAGCGCGACGGTCGCGATGACCTCGGTCATGGTGTTGGCGACCGGGCTGCGGACCTCGGGGCCGGTCGAGAAGATCCCGAGCGTCGGCTGGGCCCTGTCCTCCTCGGCGTTGGCCCGGAACTGCGCGAAGTAGACGAGGTAGGCCAGGACGGCTCCGAGGATCGCGCCGACCATCTGCGCCAGGATGTACAGCGGAACCTTGCCCCACTCCCCGGTGTCGACGGCCACGCCGAGCGTCACCGCGGGGTTGAGGTGCCCACCCGACAGCGGGGCGGCGGTGTACGCACCCGCCAGCACTCCGAAACCCCAGCCGAAGGCGATGACGATCCAGCCGGCTGCCCTGGCCTTGGAGTGGTGGAGGGTGACGGCGGCGCAGACGCCCGCGCCGAACAGGATGAGTATCGCGGTGCCGATGACCTCACCGAGGAATATGTCCCCATTGCTCATGGCGGCTCCTAAGCCCTCGCCCGGGGCCCGGCCCCGGTCCTCCGTGCAGGGTGCGTGCCATGGACTTTCATGGCTGGGGGAGCCGGAGGCAGGGAGATCTCGCCCCCGCCCGGCGTCCGTGACGAGCGTGGTGAGCGTGCCGAAATGCGGCGATGCCGACGAACAGGCAGTGTTCACCGACCGTGTTGGGGCGTCAAGGTGGTGAGCAGCAACGGCCGCTCCCGGGCAGGAAATTGACGCCTCTCCGGGATACGTACAGCGCCTCAGCGGACGGCGACGACCGCCGATCCGTGCCCGAACAGCCCCTGGTTCGCGGTGATTCCGGTACGCGCCCCGGGCACCTGGCGCTGCCCGGCCGTGCCCCTCAACTGCCAGGTCAACTCACAGATCTGGGCGATGGCCTGGGCGGGCACCGCCTCGCCGAAGGACGCGAGCCCGCCGCTGACGTTCACCGGGACGCGTCCGCCGAGCGCCGTCGCCCCCTCCCGTACGAGCTTGGCGCCCTCACCGGCGCCGCACAGCCCGATGTCCTCGTACCACTCCAGCTCCAGGGCCGTGGAGAGGTCGTACACCTCGGCCAGCGACAGGTCCTCGGGCCCGATGCCCGCCTCCTCGTACGCCGCCGCGGCGATGGACGCCCGGAACGAGTCCGGCGACGGCTCCACCGCGGTGGCCGAGTCGGTCGCGATGTCGGGCAGATCCAGCACCGTCCTCGGGTAGGTCGGGGTGACCGTGGAGACCGCACGGATACGAACGGGATCCGCCGCTCCGTTCCGGCGCGCGAAGTCCATGCTCGACAGCACCAGCGCGGCCGCGCCGTCCGACGTCGCGCAGATGTCCAGCAGCCGCAGCGGATCGGCGACCACGGGGGAGGCGGCCACCTCTTCGACCGAAACGGCCTTGCGGTAACGGGCGTTGGGGTTGAGCGCCCCCGCCGCGGCGTTCTTGACCTTGACCAGGGCGAAGTCCTCCGGGGTGTCGCCGTGCACGGCGATGCGCCGCCGGGCGTAGAGCCCGAAGTAGGCGGGGTTGGTCGCGCCGAGCACCCGGAAGCGCAGCCAGTCCGGGTCGTCGGGACGATCGCCGCCGGCGGGTGCGAAGAAGCCCTTGGGGGCCGAGTCCGCGCCCACCACCAGCACGACGTCGGCCATGCCCGCGAGGATCTGCGTACGGGCCGCTTCGACGGCCTGCGCTCCCGAGGCGCAGGCAGCGTAAACACTGGTCACACGGACTCCCTGCCAGCCCAGGGCCTGCGCGAAGGTCGCCCCCGCCACATAGCCGGGATAGCCGCAGCGCACGCTGTTCGCGCCGATCACCGAGCGGATCTGCGACCAGGCGATCCCGGCGTCGGCGAGGGCGGCTCTGGCGGCCACCGTCCCGTAGTGCACGAAGCTGCGTCCCCACTTGCCCCAGGGATGCATGCCGGCCCCGAGGACCGCCACATCGTCGGTCATGACGACACCGCCACGGGCCGCCAGTGCCAGGTCGCCAACGCCCTGTCCGTCCCCGCGCCCCCGTCGAGCACACCGGGCACGACCTCGACCTCCATGCCGACCGCGAGATCCGCGACGGAGACCCCCGGCGGGGTCTGTCCGAGCACGACCATGCGCTCGGCGGCGAGTTCGACGGCGACGAGGGTGTAGGGCTCCCACTCCGTCCCGGGATCGGAGACGTACGGCGCGGGCGGCCGGTAGCGGCCGTCGGTGTACGACCACACCCGTCCCCGCTTGGAGAGAGGCACCTCCGCCAACTCCTCGCCCGAGCAGGCGGGGTTGCGGCAGAAGGCGTCCTCGCGGGGGAAGAAGACCGACGAGCACGCCGTGCACCGGGTGCCGAGCAGCCGGAAGTCCTCCTCACCGCTGTCGTGCGTGAACCATCCGGCGACCACGGGCGTGCGCGTCAAGGGTCCTCCCCGGCACGGCAATCTGACGGAACGTCAGAAGTGTGCCACGGCTACCGGTTCTCGGCGAGCCACTTGGCGGCGGTCTCGGCCAGCTCCGCGTCCCGGCCGGCCAGCATCATCCTGATCATCTGGACGTCCCCGCGCAGCGACCAGGCGGGATGTCCGAACGTGGCCGGGTTGTTCTTCTCAATGAAGAAATGCGCCGGCCAGGCCGTGCCGTAGCCGATGAGCGGCAGCGCCGCCGCATATCGCTTCCGTCCGCGGGCCAGCCCGTAGGCGCTCACCGCCAGTCCGGTGAGCGTCCCGGTCAGATGCACCCACCGGGTCGCAGCCCTGGAGTGCATCGCGACGTAGTAGGGCCAGAATTCCTCGTACGAGTCAAAGGTCTGCTCTGCCATGTCCGCACCGTAATCCCTGGGAGGAGAACCGGAAACGGCTCCCGTGCGTCGGATAGCAGTGAACGGACCGGCCGGAGCCTACGGGGGTGGTCCCGGCCGGTCCGTTCGCCCGGCGCCCGCGCGGCAGGGTCCAGCGCCCGGAAGGGTTCAGCACCCGGACGGTTCAGCGTCCGGACGGGCCGGTCGCTCAGTGACCGGCGACCGACCTCCGGGCGACGGGGAAGTCGAAATAGGTGTCCGGGAAAGGCTCGGGCTTATAGGTGAAGTGCCACCATTCCTCGGCCAGGTTCACAAAGCCGAGACCGCTCAGTGTCGACGTCAGCAGTTGCCGGTTCGCTCGCTGCGTGCCCTGAATGCGCGGGTCCTCGGTGTGCGACAGCGTGTCGAAGCAGTCGAAACCGGTCCCCATGTCCACGGAACTGTCCGGGAATCGCTCGGACGCCGGGGCATAGCAGGGGACCAGGGGCTCGCCAGGTACATAAGGCCTGGTGGGGCGCGCCGGAAGCTTCACGACGGTGAGATCGACCGTACTGCCGCGACTGTGCCCGGACTTCTCGGCGATATAGCCGTCCTCGAACAGCCTCGACTTGTCGACGTGGGGATAGAACTCCTCTTTCATCGCCTCGTCGTCCAGATCCTTCGCCCATTCCACGAAGTGGTCGACCGCCCGCTGGGGCCGGTAACAGTCGTACACCTTCAGCGAATAGCCCCGGCGCAGGAGTTGCCGCTGCGCCCGGTGCAGGGCCTTCGCGGCCGGCCGTGTGAGGATGCACAGCGGCTGCTTGTAGCCGTCGATCCGCTCGCCCACGAAATTGTGCGCGGTGGTGTAGCGCATCTCCTGAATGATCGTCGGATCCACCGACCGCAGGGCCACGAACTCCTTCGGGGCCGTGGGCTCCGGGTCGGCCTGTGCGGCGGGATCGGTGGCGGCGGCGAGGGAGACGAGGGCGGCACCGGTCGCGAACAGGGTGCGGAGAACGGAAGCGCGTCGTGTCATGGGCACACCGTCTATCAGTTCCGGCCCGTGCGGGAAAGGTGATCGGATACAGTCCGCGCGTGCCCAAGGACTCCTACTGCGGCAACTGCGGTGCGCCGTACGGCCCCGCCACCGGCTGGCCCCGCACCTGCCCCGCCTGCGGAGACACCGCCTACCGCAATCCGCTCCCCGTGGCGGTCGCCCTGCTCCCGGTCCGGGACGCGGGCGGAACGGGACTGGTCGTCATCACCCGGACCGTCGAACCCCGGCGCGGCGGGATCGCGCTGCCCGGCGGATTCATCGACTTCGGCGAGGACTGGCAACAGGCGGTCGTCCGTGAACTGCGGGAGGAGACGGGCATCGACGCGACCCGCGACGAGGTACGCCTGGCGGACGCCATGAGCGCCCCCGGGGGCCATCTGCTGCTGTTCGGCATGCTGCCGGAGCGTGCGGCGGCGGACCTCCCACCGTCGGAGGCGACCGACGAGACGGAGGGCTGGCATGTGCTGCGCACCCCGGCGAAGTTGGCATTCCCCCTGCACACGACGGCGGCGAAGAATTGGTTCGGCGGCGTCTACGGCTGACCGAGCGCTCGGGCTGATCCGGTCCGGCTGATCCGCACGACCCGGGCGGGCGGGCGCTACAACCGCGCAGTGCACGTGCGGACCCTGAGCCGGCCGATCCGCGCCCCCGCTCCGAGGCGGGGCACCCGACCGCACCGACCGGCATACGCCCCGGTGGTACCGCTCGCGTGCGGATCCGCGCCGCCCGACCGATGCCCGGCGCCGGGTGCCCGCGTGTGGACCACGCTGCGCCGGCCGAGCCTCGTCCGGTCGTACAGAACCCGTGCGGACCTGCCCCCGGCCCTACGCCCCGGCCACGAGCGCGCTCCCCACCATCGGCCCGCCGCGGCCCCCGCTGCCCACGTCCGCACCCGCCCCCTACCCCTTCGCCCCCAGCCCCCTCACCCGTACCCGCCACCTCGGTGGACCTGAGCCGTCCGCATTGATCTGCTTCACCACCACCCGGCCGTCCACCAGCCGGGTCGTGTAACGCTCCACCTCCGTGGGCTCGAAGCCGTCGCCGGTGTCCGGGACCACCAGGCCACCGCCCCGGCGTCCCGCCGCGGGAGCCCACACCTCCAGCTCCGTACTGCCGTCCGCACCCCGTACCGGAATCACCGAGCCGCCCCGCGCCAGGACCGGGACGCGCGACAGCGGAGCGTCCACGAGCACCTGCCCGGGGCCGTCGTACGCCCGGCCGGTCGCCGTGTCGTACCAGCGGCCGCGCGGCAACCGCACCGCACGCCGGTCGGCACCCCGCTCCAGCACCGGAGCGACGAGCAGCGCGTCGCCCAGCAGGAACGTGTCCTCGCAGTCGCGCAGCGTCCTGTCCTCGGGGGAGTCCCACCACACGGGCCGCACATACGGTGCCCCCGTCAGCCGTGCCAACTGCGCGAGCGTGACGAAGTACGGCTGCAGCCGCTCACGTTCCTCCAGCGCCGCCTTCGCGTGGGCGAGGACGGCAGGCCCGAACTCCCACGGCTCCCGGCGCCCCGCGTCGATCGCCGCATGCGTACGGAACAGCGGCAGATACGCGCCCAGCTGGAACCAGCGCAGATACAGCTCGGGCGAGGGGACGCCGTCGAAACCGCCGACGTCCGGCCCCGAGTACGGCACCCCGCACAGGCCGAGTCCCAGCACCAGCGAGAGCGAAGCGCGCAGCCCCGGCCACCCGGTGGAGACGTCGCCGGACCAGGTCCCGCCGTACCTCTGCATCCCGGCCCAGCCGGAGCGGGAGAAGAGGAACGGCCGTTCCGCGGGGCGCAGCCGCCGCAGACCCTCGTATCCGGCGCGGGCCATGGTGAGCCCGTACAGGTTGTGGGCCTGCCAGTGGTCGCCGCCCTGCCCGTCGAGCGCGTGCCGGGCCGACCGCGGCAGGGTCATGTCGCCGAAGGGGGTGAAGGAGACCGGTTCGTTCATGTCGTGCCACACCCCCGAGAAGCCCTGCGCCAGGCGCTCCTCGTACAGCTCGCCCCACCAGCGCCGAGCCACAGGATCGGTGAAGTCGGGATAGACGCAGTCACCGGGCCAGACCACTCCGTGCACCTCGTGGCCCTGGCGGTCCTTGACGAACGCCCCCGCCGCCAGCCCGCTGTCGTACACCGCGTTCCCCGGCTCGGCCTTCACCGCGGGATCGACGATCGAGACGAGCCGTACCCCGTCCTCGCGCAGGTCCTTCGCCATCCCCGGCAGATCGGGGAACCGTGCGCGGTCGACGGTGAAGACCTGGCGGGCGTCGTAGTGGTCGATGTCGAGGTGGATCGCCGACAGGGGCAGATCCCGTTCCCGGTAGCCCGCCGCGATCCGCCGCACCTCCCGCTCACTGCCGAAACCCCAGCGGGCGTGCTGCGGGCCGAGCGCCCACGAGGGCGGCACGGCTGGTGCCCCCGTGAGGCGGGCCCAGCAGCTCAGCACACGGGCGGGCGTGCCGACCGCGACCCAGCAGCGCAGCGGACCACCGTCCATCCGCACCTCGCTGATGCCCGGCCGGTCGTGCCCGGAGCCCGCGCCCTCCTCGCCCTCGCGCAGCGTGACGCGGCCGTCCCAGGAGTTGTCGTGGAACGCCAGATGCGTGCCCGCGTCCGCCACGACCAGCTGCACCGGCATGGTGATGTAGAGCGGATCGTCGTCGGGGCCGAAGGAACCCCGTGGGTCGGTGTTCCACAGACGGTAGGTGCCGTCCCGCAGCCGCGGACCCGACGCCCGGCCGCCGAGCCCGAAGAAGCGGGCGTCCGCCGCCACTTCGGTCCGCTGCACCCAGCGCGCGGGCCCGCCGTGCACCGGCTCCCACCAGCGCGGCGGAAGATCGCGGCGCAGGACCACGCCCCCGGGGGTGCGGATCTCCACCGCCCCGTTCCTGGACACCTCGACCTTCAGGCGCTCCGACACCACCCGCCAGCCGCCGTCCTTGTCGGGCTCCAGCGAGGCCCTCGGATCCGGCTCGGGCGGCGCTCCGTCCAACGCGTACGACGGTTCTGGTTCCGCGCCGTCCCATCCCCAGAAGACGGCACCGCCGGCGGTGACGCAGATCCGCAGCTCGGAACGGGCGAACCGGACGATCCCGCCTCCCGGCAGCGGCTCCGCGCCGGCCACCGGACCGGGCACCCTCGCACGCTCCGCACCCCTCGCCGGCAGTTCCCGCGCGTCGGTACGCCGTTGCCGCCAGGCCGAACGCACCGCGCGCAACCCCTGCACCGTTCCGAAGTTCCGCACCGAGCGCACCAGATCACGACCATCCATGCAGCTCAGCCTGCCATCCGGCCGGGCGTACGGGAGGTTTGTTCAACTCCCGTTCACCCATGGTGGGACCACATATTCCCCGGCCCGACCATGGGTGGGGAGCCCTGGTGCGAAAGACGATCACATGGCATCGTCCGTGTCAGCGCGTCACGCGCCCACCCCGCACGTGCGCGTGACCACGCCGACACCGCGTAGAGCCAGCCGGGAGCCGCCTCATGACCTCAGCAGCGAACCCTGCCCCCCTGTGGCAGCCGGACTCCGACCGTATCGCCGCCGCGCGGATCACCCGCTTCCAGAGCTGGGCCGCCGAGCATCACGGAGCCCCGGCGCAGGGCGGATACGCGGCGCTGCACCGCTGGTCGGTCGACGAGCTCGAAACGTTCTGGCGCGCGATCGCCGACTGGTTCGACGTCCGGTTCTCCGCCCCCTACGAGCGCGTGCTCGCCGATCCGGCCATGCCCGGCGCCCAGTGGTTCCCCGGCGCCATGCTCAACTACGCGGAACACGCCCTGCGGGCCGCCGAGGAACGCCCCCACGATCCGGCCCTGCTCCATGTGGACGAAACACATGAGCCGACTCCGGTGAGCTGGGCCGAGCTGCGGCGCCAGGTGGGCGCCCTGGCCGCCGAACTGCGCGCACTCGGCGTGCGCCCCGGCGACCGGATCAGCGGCTACCTCCCCAACATCCCGCAGGCCGTCACCGCACTGCTGGCCACCGCCGCCGTCGGCGCCGTGTGGACCTCCTGCGCCCCCGACTTCGGTGCCCGCAGCGTGCTCGACCGCTTCCAGCAGGTCGAGCCCGTCGTCCTGTTCACCGTCGACGGCTACCGCTACGGCGGCAAGGAGCACGACCGCAGGGAGACCGTCGCCGAACTGCGCGCCGAACTCCCCACGCTGCGGGCCGTGGTCCACATCCCCCTCCTCGGCACCGAGGCGCCCGACGGCGCGCTCGACTGGTCCGCCGTCACCTCCGGCGACACCGAGCCCGCGTTCGAGCCGGTCCCCTTCGACCACCCGCTGTGGGTGCTGTACTCCTCCGGCACCACCGGCCTGCCCAAGGCCATCGTCCAGTCCCAGGGCGGCATCCTGCTGGAGCACCTCAAGCAGCTGGGACTGCACTGCGACCTCGGCCCGAAGGACCGGTTCTTCTGGTACACCTCCACCGGCTGGATGATGTGGAACTTCCTCGTCTCCGGCCTGCTCACCGGCACGACGGTGATCCTGTACGACGGCAGCCCCGGTTATCCGAACACCGGAGCGCAGTGGGGCATCGCCGAACGCACCGAGGCCACGTTCTTCGGAACCTCCGCCGCGTACGTCATGGCCTGCCGCAAGGCCGGCGTCCACCCGTCCCGCGACCATGATCTGTCCCGGATCGCCTGCGTCGCCACCACCGGATCCCCGCTCCCGCCGGACGGCTTCCGCTGGCTGCACGACGAGGTGGCGGACGACCTCTGGATCGCCTCCGTCAGCGGCGGCACCGACGTCTGCAGTTGCTTCGCGGGCGCCGTGCCCACCCTGCCCGTCCACATCGGCGAGCTCCAGGCCGCCTGCCTCGGCACCGACCTCCAGTCCTGGGACCCGCAGGGCAAGCCGGTCATCGGCGAGGTCGGCGAACTGGTCGTCACCAACCCGATGCCGTCGATGCCCATCCGCTTCTGGAACGACCCCGACGGAAGCCGCTACCGGGACAGCTACTTCGAGATGTTCCCCGGCGCCTGGCGACACGGTGACTGGATCACCATCACCGACCGCGGCTCCGTGGTCATCCACGGCCGGTCCGACTCCACCCTGAACCGTCAGGGAGTACGCATGGGGTCCGCCGACATCTACGAGGCGGTCGAGCGCCTCCCGGAAATCCGCGAATCGCTGATCATCGGTCTGGAGGAGCCCGACGGCGGCTACTGGATGCCGCTGTTCGTCCACCTCGCCGACGGCGCCACGCTCGACGACGACCTGCGCGCCCGCATCACGCGGACGATCCGCGAGCAGCTCTCCCCGCGGCACGTCCCCGACGACATCATCGAGGTGCCCGGTGTCCCGCACACCCTGACAGGCAAGCGCATCGAGGTCCCCGTCAAACGTCTGCTCCAGGGCACGGCCCTCGCCAAGGCGGTCAATCCCGGCTCGGTCGACAACCTGGAACTGCTCAGGTTCTACGAGGAACTCGCCCGCAGCCGTCCGTAACCGCCACCGCCTCCTGTCCGGCCTCGGAATCGACCCCATCCCGGCGACAACCGAGGCCGGACGCCTGCACCGGCGCCTGTCGCGGTGGTCTGCCCCGGCGTTGTCAGTGCCGCCCATTACGGTGAGTCACGACCAGTCGACAACCGTCAGGGGGAGAAATGGCGCACGACAAGGCAGCCCGCCGACAGGCCGGGCGATCGAGGCGCAAGGGCAGTCGCACCGGGCCCAGGGCCGCAGGGGACCGCCCCACGACCGACACCACCCTCAGGCGCGCGCTGCGCCGCGAAGTCGCCGGCACCGTCGGGGTGCTGACCGACGCCTACGACTTCGAGGCGATGCGCGGGTACCGCACCTTCCCGTTCGACGACCACCGCGACTACCTCCAGCAGATCGACGGGCTGCTCAAGTCACTCGCCGGCCGTCAACTGCACACCACCGTCGCCCTGTTCGACCCGGAGGATTTCGCGGAGTACTGCTCCGAGCACGACCTCGACCCCGACACACCCACCAGCCGCAGCAGCTACACCGCGGCGATCACCACCCGCGGCAGCACCGTCAGCTATACCGGCCAGCCACTCGACCGCCTGTTGCCCGAGCTCATCGACACGGCGGTCCGCCAGGCCACCTGGGAGTACGCGACCCTGCTCCTCGCCGACCTCGGCGACTGCGCCGACTGCGGCCAGGACGTCGGCCGGGCAGCCTTCGACCGCGCCTCCCGACTGCTGATGCGCCTGCTCGAAGGGGCCGGAGCGGGCAGACACCACCTCGTGTGCAGCGTCCCCGCCCGGGACGAACAGCTCCTCGCCGTCCTGCACGCGGAAGGCAACGCGACCACGGCAGCATCAGCCGCCGAACTGGACGCCGCCGAGGCCGCCGAGTTCGTCACCGTCCTCGCGACCGCCGTCGCCCTGGAAAGCCCAGGGGGACTGGTGCTGCGCACCAGCACACCCGACGCACCGGACCGCCTCCGCGGCTGGCGGCTGCACGAGGGCCGCCTCCTCCCGCTGACCGCGGGCGAGGTGTTCAGCGCCTACTGCACGGACGCGGCCACCGGAGAGCCCCTCTCACCCGAACCAGGCGTGGAGTACTGCGCGGGCTTCCCCGTCACCACCGACGACCCGGAGGCCCACCACTGAACGGCGAAGGGGCTCCCGCCGTCCCCGGCGGGAGCCCCTCGACCGACCTGTCCCCGCGGCTACTCGCCGGAGAGCACCGCCTGCGCGGCCAGACGCGCTTCCTCGGCGGTGTCCGTGGCACGAGCTGCGGCCGCGGCTCGCTCGCACTGCGCGAGCGTGTACTTCGCCAGCGTCGAGCGGACATAGGGGATCGACGCGGCGCCCATGGACAGCGACGTCACCCCCAGACCGGTGAGCACACAGGCGAGCAGCGGATCGGAGGCAGCCTCACCACACACACCACAGCTCTTGCCCTCGGCCCGCGCGGCCTCGGCCGACAGCGACACCAGGTCGAGCAGCGCCGGCTGCCACGGGTCCTGAAGCCGGGACACGGCACCCACCTGACGGTCGGCGGCGAAGGTGTACTGCGCGAGGTCGTTGGTCCCCAGCGACAGGAACTCCACCTCCTGCAGGATCGAGCGCGCCCGCAGAGCGGCAGACGGAATCTCCACCATCGCGCCGAACTTCGCCCGCAGCCCCGCCTCGCGGCACGCGTCCGCGAACGCCTTCGCATCCGTACGGTCCGCCACCATCGGCGCCATGACCTCGAGATACACGGGCAGACCCTCGACCGCCTTCGACAGCGCCGTCAGCTGGGTCCGCAGCACCTCGGGGTGATCCAGCAGGCTGCGCAGTCCGCGCACACCCAGCGCCGGATTCGGCTCGTCCGCCGGCGTCAGGAAGTCGAGCGGCTTGTCCGCGCCCGCGTCCAGCACCCGCACGACCACCCGGCCCTCGGGGAACGCCTCCAGCACCGCGCGGTACGCCTCGACCTGCTTCTCCTCGGACGGCGCCTGCTTGCTGTCGTCCAGGAACAGGAACTCCGTACGGAACAGACCGACGCCCTCGGCACCGGCTTCCACCGCCGCCGGAACATCCGCCGGACCGCCGACATTCGCCAGCAGCGGCACCTTGTGCCCGTCCGATGTGGCACCCGGTCCGGTCGACGCGGACAGAGCAGCCTTCCGCTCGGCTGCCGCGCGCTCCATCTGTGTGCGCTTGTCCCTGCTGGGCTCGACGAAGACCTCACCGGTGCTGCCGTCGACCGCGATGACCGTGCCTTCGGCCAGCTCGCACGCACCGGGCAGCGCCACCACGGCCGGGACACCGAGCGCCCGCGCCAGGATCGCGCTGTGACTGGTCGGCCCGCCCTCCTCGGTGACGAACCCGAGCACCAGCGCCGGGTCGAGCAGCGCCGTGTCCGCCGGCGCGAGGTCCCGGGCGATCAGTACATACGGCTCGTCGCTGTCGGGCACACCGGGCATCGGCACACCGAGCAGTCGCGCCACGATGCGGTTCCGTACGTCGTCCAGGTCGGCCACGCGTCCGGCCAGGTACTCACCGGCACCCGCGAGGAGCGCCCGGTACGAGGCGAACGCGTCGTACACCCCGCGCTCGGCCGTGCTCCCGACAGCGATGCGCCGCTCCACATCGGCCATCAGCTCGGGGTCCTGCGCCATCATGGCCTGCGCCTCGAGCACGTGCTGGGCTTCGCCGCCCGCCAGATTGCCCCGAGCGATCAGGTCTGCGGCCACAGCCTCCACGGCCTTGCGGGCGCGCCCCTGTTCGCGCTCCGCGTCCTGTGCCGGGATCTGCTTCGCCGGCGGCTCCAGGACCGCCGTACCCATGTGCCGTACTTCGCCGATCGCCACCCCGTGGCTCACGCCGACGCCTCGCAGCGTTGTCTCCATTTGACCGTCTCCGATTGGGCGACGGCCTGTGCCGCCGCGTTGGATGTGCAACTCGCCGTCATCACGGCGTCGGCGTCACTGCCAGGTGAAGAGGGTGTCCCCGGACTTCACGTCGCCGTCCTCACGGAGTCCGGAAAGGGAGTCGGCCGTGGCCTCGAGCGCCACGATCGGACAGATGGCGGACTTGCCGGCTTCCTCGACGGCCGCCGGGTTCCAACGCACCACGGGCTGTCCACGGCGAACGGTGTCGCCCTTGTTGACGAGCAGTTCGAAGCCCTCGCCGTTCAGCTGGACGGTGTCGATGCCCAGGTGCGTCAGCACGCCGCGTCCTTCGTCGTCGACGACGACGAAGGCGTGGGGATGGAGGGAGACAACGATGCCGTCGACGGGAGCGACCGCTTCCGAGGGCTCTCGCACGGGATCGATGGCGGTACCCGGACCGACCATGGCACCGGAGAACACCGGGTCCGGCACCGCCGAGAGTCCGATGGCACGTCCGGAAAGAGGGGACGTCACTGTGGTCATGGAGCCTCCAGGGGCGGAGATTCGTTACTGCGCCGTCACTGCTTGTCGAGGACGGCGCACTGTTCAGAAGGGTAAGTCATGAGAAGTCCTAGTTCCGCCTGGGACCTACCAGTTGGCGGACCTAGGGACGCACCGGAAACGATTTGCCTCGCCTCCTGGCGACAGGTACTGTCGTACCCCTGCCTGGCCCCAACGCGACAGTGAGTCGGGGGTCGGCAGCGCCTATCAAGCCGAGATCCTAACTGGTCTAAACCTCTGCATGTCCGCAGGGCGGATGGTCAGGGAGACCGAAAAAGCCTGATACGGTTTGGAAACACCGAAGGGAAGCGCCCGGAGGACCTTGAAGAAGGCCCAAAGGAAGCGTCCGTTCCTTGAGAACTCAACAGCGTGCCAAAAGTCAACGCCAGATATGTTGATACCCCGTCCATCTTCGGATGGCGAGGTTCC